>NZ_JBBIAR010000055.1:0-62592 GCF_054185165.1 Bradyrhizobium sp. UFLA05-109
TTTCAGATTCCCGCGACTAGTGCGGTCCAGATTGTGGTCCATGCATTGGGAAAATTGCGATGATGCAACGATTGCTGACATTGGTTTTGGTTCCATTTATCGCCAGTTTGATGCTTTGCCACGCCGTGCAGGCGCAGGCCCAGACCGGCGGGCCGACGCCGTCGCCGCCCGGGGCTGCTGTTTACTTCATCGGGTTGAAAGATGGCGACACGCTGCCAACCAAGGCGACCCTGCATTTCGGGCTGCATGGAATGGGCGTGGCGCCGGCGGGTTCCGACCGCGCCAATAGCGGTCACCATCATCTGATCATTGACGCGCCGACGCCGCCACTGAATGCCGAAATTCCAAACGACTTCCAGCACCTGCATTTCGGCGCGGGACAAACTGAGGCAGAGATTTCACTGACGCCCGGCGAGCACACCTTGCAGCTCGTGTTCGGCGACAAGAATCACGTTCCGCATTCGCCGCCGGTGGTCTCCGAGCGGATTAAGGTCAAGGTGACTGACCAGACCACCCCCGCGGCGGCCCAAGCCGCTCCTGCGACGGTTCAAGCTCCGGCCGGCGGACGTCACCCGTCACCGAAGGATGCCAAAGTTTATTTCATCTATCCAAAGAACGGGTCCTATATTTCTCCGAACCCAGTGATCCGTTTTGGCCTGTTGAATATGGGCGTGGCTCCGGCGGGCTACGACAAGCCCAACACTGGCCATCATCATTTGCTCGTCGATGCCGAGCTGCCTCCGCTCGACCAGCCGATCCCTAACGACTTCAACCACCTGCACTTCGGTGCCGGCCAGACCGAAGCGAAGATCACCCTTCCGGTCGGCCAACACAAGCTGCGCCTGCTGTTCGCCGATTTCGCCCACGTGCCGCACGATCCGCCGGTGTACTCCGACGTCATCAACGTCACCGTGACGGAGAGCGGCCAGCCACCGAGAAAGCGCTCCAAGTACCGCCATCGCTCATGGCGGAGTTATGGATATTGATGCAGCGATGAAACTGCGCCACCTCTTGATCTGCGGCCTCTGCCTTGTCGGCGCAACGTTCGCCAATGCGGCAGCAGCGGAGCGTCGCGTGGCGCTGGTGGTCGGAAATTCCGCCTATAAAAACGCGTCCACGCTGTCCAACACCATCAACGACTCAAATGCGATCGCCGCGTTGTTCAAATCGATCGGCTTTGAAGTCGTTATTTCGCGCAACGATCTTGGCGTCGTCGAGTTCAAGCGCACCGTGCGGGAATTCCTCATCACGGCGGAGAACGCCGATATGGCGGTGGTCTACTACGCCGGCCACGGCCTTGAGATCGGCGGCACCAATTATCTTATCCCGGTGGATGCGCGGCTGAGCCGCGATTACGACGTCGACGACGAGGCTATCGCGCTCGACCGCATCATCTGGGCGCTGCAGCCGGTGCGCCGCCTGCGCTTGATCCTGCTTGACGCCTGCCGTGACAACCCCTTTGCAGCCAAGCTGCGCTCAGCGGGCCGCACACCGGCCAGGGGCGGACTCGCAAAGCTTGATGAAGTCGGGGCCGATACGCTGGTGGCCTACGCCGCAAAAGCCGGCTCGATTTCCTACGACGGCGACGGCGTCAACAGTCCCTATGCAATTGCGCTGCTGAAGTACCTTGCCGAGCCCGGTGTCGACATTCGGATCGCACTTGGTCGTGTCCGCGATGCGGTGATCGCCATGACTGGCGGACGTCAGGAGCCGTTCATCTATGGCTCCCTCGGCGGCGCGACCATCTCCTTGGTGTCACCGTCGGACGCACCAAAAGTCGCGCCGGCGCCGCCCGTCGCGGCTGCGCCAGCGCCACCGGCGGGTGTGCCGACCCTGCCGAAGCCGCCCATGGTCAGTCCAGCGCCGGTACCGCCAACCACGCCGCCAGCCGTAAACGCAGAGCTCTCAAAGCCGCCGCCTCCGGCGCCGGCGGCCTCCCAGATCACGGACCCATGTGTCCGCGACGAAGCGAGGCTGGCGCGTCTGCGCGCCAACCCCACGCCAGAAGAAATCATCAACTTCCAACGTGAGGTCGCATGCAGTCGGCTGCGCCCCCAAGTGCAGCGCTTGTTCGAAAGCTACGTCGGCGATGCTGCTCTGCCTGACGGGACTTCGGCGCCGCAAACGGCTCCGAAACAGCAGGCGCAGAATGAGCCTACTCGTTCCGAAGACACTTGCACACGTGACATGGCGCGTCTGCTGAGCGTGCGTGCTGAACCTACGCTCGAGGCGATCACCAGGTTTGAGAAAGAATTGGGCTGCGAGCGGCTCCGCTCCCAGCTCCGCCGACTGCGCGAGAGCGTCGCACCTTGATCTTGACTGAATCGCTTCGGTTCCTAGCCCGGAAGAATCCTCCTCCTAAGCGCGCAAATCCGCCGCGACCCAATCCGCGAGCACCTGCGAGCGGTTAAAGTTCAGGCCTTGTGATGAACGGTCTGCAGGCCATAGACCGGCGTCGGGATGCCCTCGGAGCGTGCCTTCAACTGCAGAGAAAGGAATTGCGAGTAGTGGCGCGACTGATGCAGATTACCGCCGTGGAACCATAAGCCTTCCTGCTGTGTCGGCTTCCACATGTTGCGCTGTTCGCCTTCCCATGGGCCGGGGTCCTTGGTCGTGCTCGACCCGAGCCCCCAGACCTTGCCGACCTTGTCGGCCATGTCCCGGCTGATGAGGTCGGCAACAAAGCCGTTCATCGAGGTGTAGCCGGTCGCATAGACGATCACATCGGCGGGCAGTTCCTTGCCATCGTCGAGCCTGACACCGTTAGGCGTGATTTCCTCGACCTGACCTGCAGCCAGCTTGACCTTGCCATCGATGATGAGCTGCGAGGCGCCAACATCGATGTAATAGCCGGAGCCACGCCGCAGATATTTCATGAACAGCCCGGACTCATCGTCGCCGAAATCGAGCCGAAAACCGGCTTTCGTTAGCCCCGCATAAAATTCGGCGTCGTCCTCGCGGATCTTGTCGTAGACCGGCTTTTGAAGCCCAGCCAGGATCCTGTAGGGCAGCGAGGCGAAAATCAGATCAGCCTTCGCCGTGGTCATGCCGCCGCGGACGGCACGCTCGGAATAGAGATCCGCTATCGATGCCATCAGCGAATCCGAGCGCACGATATGGGTGGTCGAGCGCTGCACCATGGTCACGTCGACGCCGGCCTCGTACAGCGCGGCGCAGATGTCATGCGCCGAATTGTTCGAGCCGATTACAACTACCTTTTTCCCCTTGCAACGGTCGGCACCTGGATGACGCGAGGAATGGTGTTGCTCGCCCTTGAAAGTGTCCATGCCTCTGAACTGCGGCATGTTCGGCTTGGCCGACATACCGGTCGCAAACACGAGCTGCTTTGGCTTCAGCGTGATTTCCTTGCCATTCCGCTCGACCGCGACGGTCCATTCCTTGTGGGCGTCGTCCCAGTCGGCGTGCTTGACCGTGGTACCGGTCCAGTAGTTCAGCTCCATGACCTTGGTGTACATCTCCAGCCAGTCGCCGATCTTGTCCTTCGGCGAAAATACCGGCCAGTTCTTCGGGAAGTCGATGTATGGCAAATGATCATACCAGACCGGGTCATGCAGGCAGAGCGACTTGTAGCGGTTGCGCCAGGAATCGCCGGCACGCTCGTTCTTCTCGACGATGATGGTAGGCACACCAAGCTGGCGCAACCGGGCTCCGAGCGCGATGCCTCCTTGGCCGCCGCCTATGATGAGCACGTAGGGCTGGGTCTTGATGCCGAGTTGCTCGGTTTCCTCGTCGCGCAACTCTTTCCACGTTTTGGCGCCAGGATTGAAGCCGTGCCGGGCGCCGAGCGGCCGTGTGAAGCCCGCCTTTTCCTCGTGACCTTTCAGCTCGACCATCGTCGTCAGCAGCGTCCAGATCTGGCCGTTCTGGAGGCGGACCAAGCCGTAGCCGCGTGCGACTTCAGTCTCGAACGAGATCCAGCACTCGGTTACGCCGCCGGCTTCAGTCGCGCTTTCCCCATCGGCGATTTTCCAGTTGCTCGGCTTTGTGCGCGCGAGGCAAGAGCTGAGCATCTCCCGCACCTGATCGCGGCCTTCCATGGTCTTTATGTTCCATGTAAAGGCAACGAGGTCGCGCCAGTAGCATTCCGAAGCGAACATCGCTACGGCCGCGTCGAGATCACTTGCCGCAAGAGCCGCTTCGAATTTGTCAAGAAAGACCTGGACGCGCGCGTTGAGCGTAGTGTCGAGCATGACTTTCTCCCGGCGGGGTCGATTTCAATCCTTCTGCAAATTGCCGAAACTACCATATCCGAACTATCGAACGAATCCACACTCGCGCGGCCCGATTTCCCGGGCAACCCCATTGGCGCGCGGTGCCCTCAATCCTTGCTACCGAAGATAGTACCTGCTTGTGTCCCCTAAAAGCGGGCTATTGGTCGTTCACTGAACTTGACTTGCGCTTTGCGCCAAGAGGGTGCTGCAAAGAAAGCGTGGCCCGCCAAGTTCAAGAGGTTGGTTCGTCTTGCCGGGAACGCGCCAAGATGAACGGTCGTGGCGTGGGGACGGCGTGTGCCGAGGATGTGGCTTTTGCGGCCGCAACGATTCCACAAATGATGGTGATGTTCGGTTGGAAAGACACGAAAATGCCGTCGACCAACATCGAAGGACGGCCGCGAGCGGCACGGATTCGACGGCATGAACGAGCCGATCGCTCAACTGCAGAACATCGCCGATTTGGCAATGTCGGAAGATAAAGAACAGAATAGTAACTTCTGAGAGCAATTGGCAAAAGAAATCCTGAGATTTCAACGCCCAAGCGTGAAAATGGTGCGCTCGGAGGGCGGTCGCATTTGGTGTGATTTCAACGGGTTACGAAGGTGGCGACGAGTTTAGGTGCATTTCACCCACAAAAGTACCTTTTCTTCTCTACACCTAGTCCCACGGATCCTCGCGACACCCAGAGCGGGCAATAGATGCTGTGGAAGAACCCGCCCTATGGCAGGTCAGTAACCCGACGGCTCGTAGCGTCATAGTTGTCGATTTTCGCAAGCTCAATCTTAACTCGATAGCCTAACTGGCCGACACCAAGGCAGCTGCGGAAGAGTTTTCTAAGCTCGCGCTGAATTGCGGAACTATCAAAGCCATGCCGCTGCGGTCCGGGACGCGTGAAAATCCATGAAAGGACGGACGATAGCAGGGATCGGCCAGCTACGGCGCGTTCAGGCGGCTTGCCGTCGACATTAAGCGGGCCCAGCCACGACCGCGTACCATCCATCGCTATTGAGCGAGTATTCCAGAATTCTCGCGCCACGAAAAACCGCGTCGAAGGAAGCAATTCCGCAGGAGGTCTTCTGCTCCTGCACTTTCTTGAATGCTTCCCCGACGAACGCGGACGCCTCCCGCCCGCCTTCATCAGTATCATCCACCTGCCCATAGGCAACAGCGTTTATCGTGAATAGATCGATTGCGATTTCTTCCCTTCTTTCTGCGCTCTCCAGTGCTTTGTCGGAAAAGAATTGGTCATCGTGATCTTGATCGATCTGCATGGCCAACCTGACCCTCGTCACATCCTTCCCGTTCGTTACGATCTCGAGAAATCCCCGTCGTCCACTTTTCAGGCGACCGACAAAACACTCTCCAGCAGGACAATTGACAGCATCTTCGAACACGAACAATCGTCCCATGACATCAACCAACTCATCCTTCTTGATGCCAAGGCTCGTCCCTTGTACCAATGATGCGGGAGGGCGCATCTTGAGAGGGTCATTGCTCTTCACCGCATCTAAGATCTCGATAGCCTGATTGTAGTATTCTCCCCGCCATTCTTTGAACTGGGCTTGCTGCGAAGCAGGGTCGGACTTTTTGTCGAATGAGAGCACGTCGGCCAGTTCGGAAAATGCCTCAGATCGAAGAAAGTTGTGAGGATGGGACTCGTCGGAAGCAGATTTCCCTACTTTCTTGACAAGGTCTGAAAATTCCGATGCGGTGATCGGAAATAGATCCGTACTGACAGCCGCCTTCATCAGAAATGGATTGATGAAGTTTAGATACTCCTCATCTCTCACGACCATCTGTTCGCGTATTGCGTCAGCCCCTTCTTTGTCTGAGAGTGAACTCACGATAGCGTCGAATTTCTGCCTGACTTCCTTCAAGTGCGACTTCCATTGATCGCATGGAAAATGATCGAAAATCACTCCTAGGTCCGCAGCTCCGAGGGACCGAATACCCTCCGTCGCTTCGGCTAGGATGCTCAATGCGAGGTAATCAGACAAACCAGCTAGGCCAGCGGCTTGAGCCAGTCTGGATTTTCCTTTGCCCTTCTCGATGTATCGTTTGAATAAATCGATCGCGACGCGGTCGGCCGCCTCTTCCCTGGATCTTACGGAAGGCCCAAACAAAAGTTTCGAAACCCACTCCGATAGGAACCCTCCAAGATCTCCGCCGGTCAAATGCGCGCTTTCATGCAAGAATATAACTGCGAGCGTAGACCTGTATGCTTCCTCGGAATCGCTATGCGGGCCTGTCGATTTCCACCCGTCCAAGAGCTTCTTCATGCCAAGCTCGTAGCCTTCTTTGGTACTCAGCTTATCGCCAAATAGAGCAAGCAACCAAGATCGCCTCAACATGTTCGCCATGGCGCTGGCGTAGACTTGAGGCGCCTCGTGCAACGGATTTTCGATATTGCGATAAAGCACCGAAAACAAAATGCCATTTTGCTCGGAAGTCTGACCGCCTAAAGATGACAGCAGCAACTGTTCCAGAAGGTACTCATCCACGAGGATGGTATCCGGAGGAAGTGCTATGATGTTGTGACGCACCGCGCTCACGCATTCGCTAAGGCGCCCCTTCGGCAAGCTGTTGAGCTCAAGATCGCCAAAGTCACTTGGTTTCAAAATGTATACGTTCACCGATTTCGGGTCATGCGGTTGGTTGACGATATAGCGGCCAGGGAGGATCGTGACCGACAATATCTCCGGCAGTATCGCCTCGAGCATTGGCTTGTACGAATCGGCTAGGAGATTTCGCTGGCGAAGAAATTCGAATATTCCGTCGCAATTTAAGGCCCAGGCAGTTGAGGGGCTCAGCAACCAAAGCAATATGATCAAGCATCGAATGGAAGCCATGCCGACCTCACGTTTTGAGGAGAGTCTTCCAGAAAAAGCCGTTCTGAAACGAGGTAATCAGTATGAAGAAGGTATCGTTGGACGAACGAATGGTTTCGTAAAACAGCGCTATGAGAACGGGAGAGATGACAAGAGCGAGGAGCGTCTTCCCAGGCGCGAGCGCGGCGACGAAGATCGCCGCGTAGGATGTTGGTGGGTGGTCCATCGTCACGACTTCGTAGATGGAACGCGCGAGGACGCCAAGGAATGTCGAAACGGTCACAACCAAGGGGACCACCCAAGGCGCTATCTGCGAAACGGGTTCTGCCCCCAATACAATCCTGTAGCGAAACTCAAGCACAATAAGAACAATAAACGCCACTAGCACAGTCAATATTGCGAATATGACGCGAGTATTGCGTGATGTCAGCATCGGAAATACCTTGTGATGATCCCGCCGAAGGATAGTTGGCTTCGAAGGCTAGTTGCAACACCCATCGGCGAAGTTGCCCGTTGGACGTGTCTTTCTGATCCGATTGCCGGACTTGGCTAGATCTTACGGCCCGTTACGGCTTCTGCCGTCAGCCAACCGCACCAGCGCGAAATCGCCTTCTCATCAAATATCCCGAGACTGGCGGTACAGCATAAAGTGGCCGTGGGGACGCTACCGCGTCCCTGATTTGATTGGCCGCCTGAAGGCGGCCTTAGCGCCACATATTCAGTTGGTCGAGACGAGTCTCCGAACGCACAGTTTCGCTCCTCCCGTCACGCCAGTTACATTGAAGACGCTTAATGGCGCTGCCTTCACGCGCCCGACAAAATCCATGCGAACCTGAAGGATGCAATCCGGCTCGACGGCGCCTCGTCCACACAACCTTTGGATAGAAACGCTGTTGCGAGACCGTATAGCGCTCACGCGTGACAGACCGCCGATTTGTACGCTGGGTGCCGCGGACCGAGAGCCGCTAACTAGCCGCGCGCGCGCCGCAGCGCAGCTTCCAATCGCATCTTTTCTTTATCCCAGCTTGTTTCTTCGGCCCGCGATCTCTTCTCAAGAGCCTCGACCTCGGCTTGGATGACCGCAGCCCGTTTCGCGTGCTGCCGCTCGGCCTTGTCCAACGCAGCCTGCGCCTTGTCGACCGCCTGCTGACGACGTTCACGCTCCTTCTGCCTGGCCGCCTCCCCTCTTGCTCGTTCAAGCTCGCGACGCCTCCGTTCCCGGTCCTGGTCAAGAGCGGTCTGTCGCTCTGCAGCCTTGTCAACGGGGCGAGAGGAAGGCTTCTTCGCCTTGGAGCCTTCCAACTTGCGGGCAGCTTTCGTTGGTCTGCCGTCGCCAAGATCGGTGGGCAGCTCGGCATGTTCTTTGAAAAATCCGTCGGATCCGACCGGGCGCCTGAGCACCACGCCGGGCCTTGCCATGGTCGCGGTGACGACGTCCGGATCATCGCTTTCCTTCGCCGCGCCTTGATGAAAGAGATTGCTGTCTGCACCCCACGCTTCGAGCGCAGCCCTCATAGAAGGAGCCGCTATCGCCAGATCGAAGAAACCGAGCGACGTCCGGTAGGTTTTCAGCTTTCTCGCCATGACGCGCACCCTGCCCACCGACGTGACCGCACGATTCCGTCGTTTCGTCTACGCCGCAAGCAGGGATTTCCCAAACCAGGTGAACAGCGCGGCCGGTTCGACGACGGGACCGAGGTTTGCTATCCGTCAAAGCCAGCCGCAGACGACGAAGCAGCCGCCGTCCGTCGTCACTTGTGACAACACCTAAGCCGACTTCCGCTGGGGTTTCGCCGCCGGCCTCTTCGCCACGGCCTCTTTCGCCGGCTTCTTGCCTGCGATCGGCATAAGCATTTCCTTCTGCCCGGCCGCCGCCTTGCGCGGCTTTTTGCTTGGCTTCCTGGGTGCCTCTGTAGCGGCCCCCCCTTCTCTTCCAATGCTCTTGCGCAGCGCGTCCATCAGGTCGACGACGTTCTCGCCTCGAGGGCGCGCCTTCGCGATGATGGGTTTGCCCGCGCGCTTCTGGTTGATGAGATCGATGAGGGCGGTTTCGTACTGGTCTTCGAACTTGTCCGGCTCGAAATGGCCTGCCTTCTGATTGACGATGTGCCTAGCCAGGTCGAGCATGTCCTTGGTGACTTTGACGTCCTGTATATCGTCGAAATACTCGTCGGCCGACCGGACTTCGTAGGGATAGCGCAGCAAGGTCCCCATCAGACCCTTGTCCAGCGGCTCCAGCGCGATGATGTGCTCGCGATTGGTCAGCACCACGCGACCGATTGCGACCTTGTTCATTTCGCGGATGGTTTCGCGGATAACGGCGAAGGCGTCGTGCCCGACTTTGCCATCTGGAGTCAGGTAGTAAGGGCGGATCAGGTAGCGTGGGTCGATCTCGCTGCGGTCGACGAACTCGTCAATCTCGATCGTTCGCGTCGATTCCAGCGCGACGTTTTCGAGTTCCTCCTTCGTCACCTCGATGAATGTGTCGGTGTCGACCTTGTAGCCCTTGACGATGTCCTCGTTGTCGACCTCCTCGCCGGTATCTGCGTCCACCTTGGCGTATTTGATGCGGTGGCCGGTCTTTCGGTTGAGTTGGTTGAACGAGACCTTTTCGGATTCCGACGTGGCCGGGTAGAGCGCTACCGGACAGGTGACGAGGGAAAGACGCAGGAAGCCTTTCCAGTTAGCGCGGGGGGCCATCGCGGGGAACTCCATTACTCGTACCGGATTCAAGACGAACGACCCGGCCTGGTTCCGACACGGCGCCCTTCCAAACAGGACGATTTTTTCACAGCTAGGGTCCGTGCGGACTCGACATTTGTTCTTGTTATGTTCTAATTCGGAATGACCGATCGACCCGCGAGCTGGCGCATCCCCACCCCAAAGCAGATGGAAAAGCTGGCCGCCGAAGCTGCCCGTAGACCGGCCCCCTCCTCTGCGCCTCCGGATGCGCCGCTCCCGGCGGAATATTGGGAATCAGTCCTGAAAGACCCGCGCGCCGACGAGAGCGGAGTCCGGAAGCAACAGCGACGTCTTTGCGAGATTCAACGCCATGTCCTGCGCATCTCATGCCGCCGGTGCGAAAGGACCGTGGAAATCCAGAAGGCCGATGCAGTCCGATTGTATGGTGGCAACGCGGTCTGGAAGGACGTAGCGCAGCGGTTGCTCGACAACACCTGCCAGCAGCGCACCGGCAGGCATGAAGAAGACGGGTGCTGGCCGGCATTCGAGACGCCCTAGCCTGTTCCGGATCGCGATCCGGTCTTTTTTGCGCCTGGATGTCTGGATGGGCCCGAAGTATCACCCCACGCCGCTGTCGGGCGGCGATCGCAAGGCTCTGTCGAAGGAGCTCGGCAAGGCGCGCGCGATGGCCACCATCCTGGCCGCCCAATCGGCGGAGATGCGGGCCAAGGGCGAGACCATGATCCAGCAGGCTGACAAGCTGCTTTGCGAAAGCTGGAATGAGCGGATGTGGAGCGATGGCGAACCGATCGATCCGTCACCCACCATCGACCAGGCCGTGAATGGAGGCTTCCCTTGGCTCGAGATCAGGTGCACGCGCTGCAAGACGCCAAGCGACGTCGACCTCGCGGTGATGAAGCACCCGCCAACCACCTTCGTGCACGATCTCGCCAGCCGGCTGCGCTGCCGCAAATGCGCGAAGGCGGGCCGGCGTCCATCCGCGACTCTGCTACAGTTGGCTTGGCAACCTCGCCACCCCAAAACCGAAGCCTGATTGATGTGCAATCTCTATTCGATCACGACAAATCAAGCTGCCATTAGCGCGCTATTCCGCGTCGTGAACCGATACGTCGGCAATCTTGCACCCATGCCCGGCGTGTTTCCCGACTACAAGGCACCGATCGTGCGCAACGGAGCCGAAGGCCGCGAGCTCGCCACGGCGCGGTGGGGGATGCCATCGTCATCAAAGGCGCTGATGGACGCCACCAAGAAACGAGCCGAGAAGCTGCAGGCCAAGGGCAAGACGGTCGATTTCAAGGAACTGCTCAGCATGGAGCCGGATGGAGGCACGACCAACATCCGGAACGTGAAGAGCAAACACTGGGCGCGCTGGCTCGGCGTCGAAAACCGCTGTGTGGTGCCGTTCAACTCTTTCAGCGAGTTCAACAAGGCCGAAGGCGGCGACATCTGGTTCGCGCTCGACGAGTCGCGCCCCCTCGCCTGTTTCGCTGGGATATGGACCAACTGGACCTCTGTCCGGAAGGTCAAGGAGGGCGAGACCACCAACGACATCTTCGCGTTCCTGACGACGGAGCCGAACGCCGAAGTTGGCGCCATCCACCCGAAGGCGATGCCGGTGATCCTGACGACGCTCGACGAGGTCGATACCTGGTTGACCACCCCTCCAGACCGGGCTCTGAAACTACAAAGGCCGCTTCCGGACGGGACGCTCCGGGTCGTCGCCCGGGGCGTCAAGGAGGACCCGGGACCGACGACGTGACCAAGGACATAGATGATTCGGCGGCGCCGCCCCCGGTCAATTAGATCGGCCCATTCGAACTCCTCGGCTGGCTCGAAATCCAGACGGGAAAGCGTCTGGACATGTCCACACCAAAGCGTCGAAATTAACCGTGGCGGCTCGCGCATTGCACGAAATTTGTTCATAGTGCGCGCAATCCTACGTACCTCGGGACCAAACAAGGGCTTATGAACATCCGATCCGACACAGCACATCGGCCGGTCGCCTTACGACGCGCCATCTACTTGGACCATCACGCGACGACACCCGTCGATCGCCGGGTGGCCGACGTGATGGTCCGGGTGATGACCGAGCAATTCGGCAATCCCAATGATCGCGGTCACGTATACGGCGACGAAGCGCGACGGATTATCGATCGGGCACGCGTTGCCGTCGGCGAACTCTTCAACGCCCCCGCGAATCAGGTCTTCTTCGCCGGCAGCGCGACGACCGCGGTAAACAGGCTGCTCGACCGCCTTGCAGCGCCGGACCGACCGCGTCCGATGAGGGTCGCCACGACGACCATCGAACATCATGGCGTTCTTGACGCGCTCGCTCGGCTGGAGAGGACGGGTCGGTGCGAGATCCGCTGGCTCGAGGTGGACCAGCAAGCGCGGATCACCCCTGCGCAGATAGAGACGGCACTGACCGACGGGTGCGATCTGCTGTGCGTCATGGCGGCAAATAACGAGGTCGGATCCGTCAATCCGATCCGGGCGATCGCGAGGCTGGCCGCCGACCGGAATGTTCCCCTCCTCGTCGACGCGTCCCAGGCCGCGGCCCACGTTCCCATCGACGTTTCGGACTGGGAGATCGGTTACCTGCTTGTGTCCGCCCATAAGATGTACGGCCCAAAGGGTATCGCGGCGGTCGTGACCAGCGCCGAACGCGAGGCCGCCTTGCGCGGCATGGAATCCGAAGAAGGTACTCCGAACGTCCCTGCAATTGCCGGTTTCGCCGAGGCGTGCCGGCTGTGCGCGCTGGAAATGGCAGCGGAGAGCGCTCGGCTTGGATTGCTCCGCGACAAGCTCGAAGCTGTTCTCCGCCGGGACGTCGATGGCCTCATCGTCAACGGTGATGCGTCAAACCGGCTGCCGCACAATCTGCACGTATCCGTGCCCGGCGTTCCCAACGAAGCGGTCGTCGCGCGCTTGTTTCGTTCGGTGGCGCTCTCTACCGGGTCGGCATGCCGATCGGGGACCGACCTGCCGTCCCACGTCCTCCAAGCGATGCGGCTACCTCAGGACGTCATCGAGGGCGCACTCAGAATTGGACTTGGTCGGGCGACTTCAGAGGAAGAGATCGAGGAGGCAGCCGTGCTCATCACCGCCGCCGTTTCGGCCGTCCGGCTCGCCATGCGGGGAGAAGCACCACGATGACGCGTTCAACGGGCGCCGCCGCGCGCAAGCCGAAACACGAGGTGGATACGCCGGCTCAATTCCGTTTCTCTGGCCACGAGACGTTCGCGTGCAGGTTCGCTTGGCTGCCGAAGGCCTGCCAAATGCTCCGGCAGGAGCCGGAACTCTGGTCGAGCGACGAAGATGCTATGGTGAGGCTCGGGCTGGGTAAGAACATGGTCCGCTCTCTCAGATTCTGGGCAGCGGCCATGGGCGTCGTCACGCCGGGAACGGGACGGACGCCGGCGATCACGGAATTCGGCGCAAAGGTCTTCGCGCCCAACGGATACGATCCCTACATCGAGCATTCGTCCACGCCTTGGCTGCTTCACTGGGCGTTGGCCTCGAACACGGCGATGCCGCTGTTCTCGTGGCACACGCTCTTCAACCGCTGGCCCTATCCCGAATTCAGCAGAAGCGACGTTCTCAAGACGCTTGCTCGGGAGAGCCGGATTCTAGGCTACGACCATTCAGAGATCACGCTGTCGCAGCATTTTGACGTGCTGCTCCATACCTATCTGCCTTCGCGGGCCAACGTAAACCTCGAAGACTCGCTGGACGGACCTCTGACAGATCTACGCCTACTCGAACATGTGGGCGATCGAAAGGGCGACGGGGGCCGACGCGAGCCGATCTATTCGTTCAGAAGAGGCCGAAAGCCTGAAGTGTCCGACGCAGTGTTTGATTTCGCGCTGCACGACTTCTGGCGGCGTCGGCACGACCAGGAATCGACCCTCTCCTTGCGCGAAATTTGCGTCGGAGATGGCAGCCCTGGACGCATCTTTCTTCTAAGCGAGGACGACGTGCGTCAGCGTCTCGAGCAGAACGTCGGCGGCACGTTCGAGTACCTACCTTCCGCAATCAGCGGCAGGATCGTCCTGTCGGCCGACCGTCCCATTTTCTCCGACCTGCTCGGTCGGGCCTATTCGAAAGCACGATCCTGATGCCGCAAGCCGATACAAGGATCCGGGAAATCTTCAAGACGCCGGGAAGATTCCTGCGCTCGACCAATCTCGAGCGCGATTTCAACGATCTGCGCGCATTAGATTCCTACGCGCTTACGCAGTTTGTGATCGACGCCTTCGAGCGCATCGCGGAAGGCGCATCCGACGGATCGGGTCGGCGGGCCTGGCGCATCACGGGCGACTACGGCGTCGGAAAGTCCTCGTTTGCGCTGTTTCTGGCGCGCCATCTCGCGGACCCCAAATCGCGGGCGACCGCAAACATGCTGAAGCAGGCCGGCGTGGCCAGGCCGGGAAAATACCGCCCCTTCATCCCGGTCCTTGTGACCGGTGATAGGGAGGGTCTGGCAGGCTCCATATCTCGGGGAATCCGTGCAGCGTTTTCGAGCGCAGGCCGGGGTAGGCCTTCGAAAGCTGTCGTGACTCTTCTATCCGCAAGCGAGAAGGCGGCCAGATTGGGGACGGTCGCCTCTTTGAAGACTGTCTTGGATATGGCCTCGGCGGTCGCGGACCAACGTGGATGCGGCCTGCTCCTGGTTCTCGACGAAATGGGGAAATTCCTCGAGCACGCGGCGAACCATCCCGAAACTGAGGACATCTTCTTGCTTCAAGTGCTCGCGGAGCGTGCGGTCAGGAGCGGCGGATCTCCGTTCATGATCGTGGGACTGCTGCATCAGGGGTTCCAAGCATACGCGGAGCGCCTTCCCTTCGCCCAGAAGCACGAATGGGAAAAGATAGCCGGAAGGTTCGAAGAAGTCGTATTCGACCAACCGCTGGTCCACACCGCCACCCTTACTGCCCACGCGCTCGGGATTGGAGTGGGCTCTCTTCCGAAAGCGGTCACTCTCGAAGCAAAGCGCATCTTGAGCGCATCCAAGGCACTCGGCTGGCTCGGGCGGACTTCCATCGTCGATAGTGCTTCGATCTATCCGCTGCATCCGATGGTGCTACCGGTTCTGGTGCGCTTCTTCGCGCGCTTCGGTCAGCACGAGCGTTCGCTTTTCAGTTTCCTGCTTTCGAACGAACCGTTTGGACTGCAGGCGTTCGCCGACTCGTCGGTGTCGACGGACAATTGGTATCGACTCCATCACTTTTTCGACTACGTCCGCGCGGTATTCGGACATCGCCTGAGCGGAGAGAGCTACAGAAGTTCCTGGCTGCGCCTCATTGAGATCGTCGACCGCGCTCACGAACTCTCAATGCAGGAGTTGTTCGCGATAAAGACGGTCGCTGTGCTCAACCTTCTCGACACTGATGACCTCGCCGCGTCAGGCGAAGCGTTAGCGGTCTCACTTGGATTGGATGAGAAGCAGACATCGTCCCTGCTGAAGGGGCTTGGGGATCGGGGCCTTCTATTCCGCAGGGGCCAGGGCGGCGATTACCGACTTTGGGGATCCTCAAGCGTCGATCTTCGGGCCGCCTTTCAGGAGGCACTTGCGGCTATCGGAGAGCAAGGCGACTTCGCGGCGGGCGTCTCTCAGTATCTCGACAAACGGCCGATCGCCGCGCGTAGGCACTATCTGACCACCGGTACTCTGCGCTATTTCGATGTCCACTATATCGGTGCCGCGTCCGTCGAGGCTGCTGCCGCCAGGAATCCGGATGCGGATGGCTCGGTCATCGTTGTTCTGGCAGAGAACGAAGGCGAACGTTCTTTGGCGAACATCGCCGCACAGCGATCCGCCCGTCCAGACGTCATCGTCCTGGTTTCTGACGTCTTATCAGGTTTGACGCCCGATCTTCGCGATGCGCAGGCCTGGCAGCATGTGATCGCTAATACCGCGGAGCTTTCGGACGATCCCTTTTCGCTGGCAGAAGCCGACAGACAGTTGAAGCGCTGCGCTGCCAAGCTATCCATGGGCCTGGAGGAAGCGATTGGACTAAGATCGACACTCTCACGGGCGTCGACTATCCATCGATGCGGCGGAAAGCCAGCACTGCCCTCGGATCGGCGCCTGGCGCCGCTGCTCTCTGACGTCTGCGACGAATTGTATGCGCAGGCGCCAATCGTCATGAACGAGCTTCTCAACCGCAATTCCTTGAGCTCCGCCGCCTCCGCGGCACGCATGAGGCTCATTGAGGGCATCTTCGTGTCTCCGCAACTACCGTTGTTGGGGATCGACGAGGTGCGCGCGCCGCCTGAAAAATCGATGTACCTGTCGGTCCTAGCGGCGGGCAGAGTGCACAGGACCAAAGGATCGCGTTCGTTTATTGAGGATCCTCCGAAGGAGGACGACCCGCTTCGACTGCGTCCGTCATTGGGCCGACTCATGGGTCGGCTCGAGGATTCCAAGGGTGCTCGCATATCCGTCGAGAGCCTGTTCTCGGAACTGCGCGCCGCTCCCTTCGGCATCCGAGACGGCGTCATACCGTTGCTGCTCGCGATCGTCGTCAGCACCCATGCGCACGAGATCGCGTCATACGAAAACGGCACCTTCCTTCACAATTTCGGACCGGCCGACTTCCTCCGTCTCATCAAGCAACCAGAAAGCTTCGAACTCCAACTTTGTCGTGTCGCGGGCGTCCGCGCGGAGGTGTTCCGCCTGCTGCTCGAATGCTTCGCGACAGAAACCCCGACGGATCGGCAGTCGGATCTGCTAGACGTCGTCGCCCCTCTTTGCAAGTTCGCTGCGAACCTTCCCGAATACACTCGCCGCTCCACTTCGCTCGACGCCGAATCCGGTCGCGTCCGCGATGCCCTTCTGAAGAGCACCGATCCTTCGCGCCTGTTGTTTCACGAACTTCCGGAAGCGTGCGGCATTCGACCGTTCGACATCGATGGACGACGGGATCGCGCCAGGACGGAAGCGTTCGTGACGGCCCTGCACGACGCCACGCAGCGGCTCCGAGACGCATATCCCACTCTGCTGACGGACATCGTCGCGGACGTCGGTCGGGCGCTCGATGCCGGCGGTGGCAGCATGGACCGCACCAAGTTGGCTAGCCGAGGCTCACGCGTCGCCCTTGCTGCAAAGGAGCCGCGGCTCCGAGCGCTGGCCCAGAAACTGCGCGACCCCGGCCTATCGGAAGACGGTTGGATCGAATCGATCGCAAGCTTCGTCGCCAGCAAGCCGCCCGCTAGGTGGACGAACCAGGATGTAGAGAAGTGGAGAGCAGACATCGGTGCGCTCGGCCGTACCTTCCTTGGAGTCGAGGCCGCGGCCTTCTCCGCGGGCTCCGAGCCGGTCCCCAGTGCCGTCAGGCTCGGTCTCACTCGCGCCGACGGAGCGGAGCGAGCGCGCGTCGTCGACGTCGCGGCGGCCGAGGGACCGGAGGCGGCACCACTTATCGTCGAAATCGACGCGATTTTGGCAAAGTCCAAGAATGCGCGCGTCGCGATCCTTTATAGACTCCTCTGGGAAGCGCTTGGTGGAAATAGCGACGTGGAGGCAGATGCCGTCGAAGATCAACGAGGCAAGAGCGGATGAAATTAGGATCCGAACGGAAAGTAAATCAAGTTTGTCGACACTCCCGGCTAGGCGCAAAGTATTGCGATGGCCGCGCCACCATAAGCGGGTCTGCCTTCGCGTGACATCCGCACGCAATCACATTTTGGAAGCGTAGGAAGCATTTTGGCCTTTCGGGTTGCCGCAAGAACGATCTTGGAATTGGGAGCCGAGCTCATAAGCTCGGACTCCGTGGCGATCTACGAGATCGTCAAGAACGCAATCGACGCACAATCTCCAGACGGAGTTTCGCTCGAGCTTTGTATTACTCTTCCTCATAATCACTATGTCGATATCCTTGCCGACCTCGACGCCGCTATAGCTAAGAAGGCCGAAGACGAGGCCACAAGAATATTAGCATCCATCGACGCGGCGATACTTAATTCAGCGCCGCCCGACCGGAGGCAGTCCTTCCTAAAGGAACTGGAGGGAGCGACCACGCTCGCGGAGATCAAGGAAGGGCTTCGGAAAGGCTACGAGAGCAACAACTGGATCGAATTCCGCGACTCCGGTCACGGCATGTCGAAAAAGGACCTTCTCGAAGCATATCTATTGATTGGTACACCCGCACGGCGCACGCAGGTCACCTCGGCGCTCGGAAGGGGACAGCAATCGCCCTATCTAGGAGAAAAGGGCGTCGGGCGATTGTCGGCCATGCGCCTCGGATCCAAGCTCAAGGTAACGACGGCACGCGCCGAAGACACCAATATGAATATTCTCGAGGTCGATTGGACGGACTTCGAGGACGACAGCAAGCTATTGGAGGACATTCCTGTCGCCCCTCGGGCTGGCCCCAAAAAGCTAGAGCCGTCTTATCAAGGAACGACAATTCATGTGTCGAACCTTCAGGGCGGCTGGTCTCCCAAGCGGATTCAGGAAATTGCGACGCTCGAGCTGTCGCGGTTGTGGGATCCCTTTACCGCCAGAAAACGCCGTTTTCGTGTCGCCATTTTCTTCAACGGAGAACGCATCGACATCCCTCGGCTGGACCGAGCTATTCTCGAGCTCGCGCATGCCACCCTGAAGGGAAAGTATAAGGTTCAGAATGGCAAGGCGTCTCTCGTGCTCGAAATGTGGTGCGGTGACCTAGGAAAGGGAAACAAGCCCGAAACGCGCATCGATGAACTGGAGAACATAGATCTCAGGTCGATAACACGCGACGACGTGGAAGTGTCCAAGACCGCTCTCGCTACGGTGGGGTCGTTCGATTTCGATCTGTATTGGTTTAACCGTCAAAGGCTGAAAAAGGTCGACACCATCGGCGACCGCAATCACGTGTTGGCTCTTCAGAAGCAATGGTCGGGAATTATGCTTTTCCGCGACGGTTACAGGGTTTTTCCTTACGGAAACGATCAGGACGATTGGCTCGGGCTCGACCGACGCGCTCTCGCTTCACCAGGCTACAAGCTGAACAAGGCCCAGTTCATCGGTAGGGTCGCGATTTCAAGAAGCGGCAACCGGATGCTCGTCGATCAGACCAATCGGGAGGGACTGAAGGACTGCGACGAAAAGTCGGTCCTGATAGAAGCGCTGTATTTCGCGATTAATGACCGGCTCCGCAAATTTCTGGACGAGATAATTGAACGTCAAAAGAACGTTCAAATCGACTTCGAACAGGCCGAGAAGCGTGTTGACCGGCTTGAAGAGCGAGCCACGAAATCGCTGAAGGAAATGCAGAGGCGGTTCGGCTCGGAAAAATCTAGACTTGAGGAATTAAAAGAAATCTTCGAGGAGATGCAGAAGTACTTCCTCGACGCAAAAGCCCGAGCCGAGCAGATCGAGGATGAACGGGACCGCATGATCCAACTGGCCGGCATTGGCCTGATGCTGGAATCGATAGCCCATGAGCTGGCGCGGTCAACCGAGTTCACGCTGAAGATACTGGAGGATGCTGACTCCAAGAAATTGCCGGAAGACGTCCATTCCGTGTTCAATACGCTACGCTCGGAAATGAAGACGATGAACCGGCGTCTGAGGGTATTGGATCCGCTTAGTATTTCGGGGCGTCAGAGAAAGGAGAACTTCGATTTCGTAGCTCTCGTCAGGGACGTGCTTGCTGGTCATGGGCGCCAGTTTGAACGTCACAAGATCGAGGCGACGGTTCTCACCAAGCATAGATCGGTAATTGTTCACGGCGTGAAGGGCATGTTTGTTCAGATCCTCGAGAATCTGATCAACAACTCGGTGTATTGGATGGATCTGCGAGCAGAGGAAGAGCCGAAATATCAGGCCAAGATCGAGATAAAGGTCGGAAACGCCGAGACTCTAATGGAGTACACCGATAATGGTCCCGGCATCCAACCAAGCATGAGAGACGAGGTCTTCAAGGCTTTCTTTTCTACCAAGGGAAAGAGCCGCCGTCAGGGACTCGGCCTCTATATCGCGCGGGATTGCGCGGTCCATCACGGCGGGTCTCTCTACCTCTCCGAGGATCGCACGGTTCATCGTGGGAGACTCAACACTTTCGTCCTCGAACTGCCTCCGGAGAAAAAATGATCACAGAGGTGAAGGTGCTGCTCGACAACCTCAATTTTTCCAAGGCTGCGATCGTCGATGATGCATACGACGACCTTCCGGAGGTCAGCAGCTTGAACGAACGTGCTTGGGCGCGGTTCTTCGATGACATTAGCGACAATGAAGAGTCGTTGTTGCGCGCCGCCTTCGGTGAGGCCGAGTACGACCAGGCTGATCCCGACGCGCTGCGTCGCGATCCTCGCTTCGTCACGACCGCTTGGCAGCAGCGTGGCCAATTGGGTCGAGCGGCGGGGGAACTTTTCCAGGATTTCGAAAGGGACCGATCTTCGAAACGAAGCGTTCTTGAGCCTCTAGAGGCTCTCATCAGCAACGATCTCAAGCTGTCTTGCACCATGCTTGGCTCAAAGCAGGATGATGCCATCGGCGATGCTGAGATCGTGTTTCTCGATCTTTTCCTCGGCGCTACGGAAGACGAGGCCGCAGTCGAACGCGGCATTCGTAGAGTGCGAGAGGTTATCGAAAGGCGCAGAACGAAACCTCCGCTCGTGTTTTTGATGTCTGCGAGTTCGCGTTTGGACGAACTCGCGCCGAAGGTGCGCGACGAAGCGGAATTGCTCGGGTGTCAGTTCCGCACTATTCGGAAGTCCGAACTTGCAAATGGCAGTACCGCGCTCGAGCGGCTCTATGACCTTGCCGTATGTTATCCAGATTCCCAACGCTTGAACCACTTCGTTTCGGAGTGGGCTTCCGCCCTCAAGAAGTCCCAGGAGAGCTTTCTCAAAACGATACGTGCACTCGATCTTCCCGACTATGCCAACACGCAGGCGTTGACGTTGGACGCCGAAGGCGAGCCGGTGGGGGACTACGTTATCGATCTGTACGATCTGTTCCTTCACAAGGTTATCGAAGGACAATCGGGGCTGATCAGGGCAGCTAAAGATTTGAACAACATCAAGTGGGACGAGTATCCTCCGGCGCAATTCATGCCCAGCGATAGCTTGATGGAAATGATGGATGGGGCCTTGTTCTACGATGAGGAACGAACTCGCATCGAGACCGAGATCGCAGGAGACCCGCAGTTCGTGCGCTTCGGGGACGTTTTCCTTTCGTTTGCGCCCCCACCGATAGCGGCAGCCGTCGCTCCGGTTGGTACACCTGACTCGGCAAAAGAGCAGGCAGGGACAGTGCCTCCGCCCGCTGGAGGAGCGGAAGCCGTACAGGGACCGCCTAGCCCTTCGCGTTACGTGTATATGGTCATATCGCAGTCTTGCGACCTCGTCCGGGGAGGAGCTGATCGGGTGTTACTGCTTAGAGGGGTGGCCAATCCACTCAGTTGGCGTCAGCATAGCAACGCATTTTCTAAACCCAGAACTCCGGTCATGAGCGTCGGTGACCTGCGGTACGTGATCGACTGGGATATTCTTTCGCCTGAAACGTGGTTGCTCAACGACCTGCCCAACAAGCTTGCCTCTGAAGTCACGCTAATTCGTCGGTTCAGGTTGCCTTTTGCTTCACAATTGCAGCAATTGTTCCTTGGTAATCTTGGTCGAATCGGAACGCTCCCGGCCGTTCCCTCCCGTTATCCTGCGGCGTTGTCGATTTTCCTCAAAACAAGTGAAGGTAAGGCCAAGCTCGTCCACCAGTGCCCGATGCATAGCGGCGAAGCGGTCTGCCTGGTCGGGCGATCAAAGAAGGAACTCAAGGAGTGGCTCCTTTTGTCTGCGCAGGCTCGCAAGAACTTGCGCGACATTTTTGCGGATTGCAAGAAATCAAACCCACCCAAGAACGCGCAGAAATTTCTCGACGCGGTTGACGATCCATCGTTCTACAGGGCCTTAACGGCAGGGCTTGAGATGAGGAGGAACGGCGTGGAACGTCCGTTCAAAAACAAGCCGTTCGATTTCATCAAGGTATCTACCAAAGGCGAAACGAAGGAGGACGACGTCATGAACAACGACGTCGTTCTTATTATCGAAGTCGAGCTCGAGTAACGAATCCCCCGCCAGGCGCGTTCGCGCTTTGGACTACGGAATTGAAGACAGAACGCAGATGACCAATCCAAGGCACATTCTCAGCCTATCCGGTGGTAAGGACAGCGCGGCTCTAGCCGTATATATGCGCGATAGGGTTCCGGAGATGGAGTACATCTTCCACGATACTGAGAAGGAACTGCCGGAAACCTATGAATACCTCGGTCGGCTCGAGGCGATTCTCGGGAAGTCGATCGCCCGGACTTCGCCCACAGATAGTTTCGATCATTGGCTTTCGGTCTACGGCGGAATGCTTCCGTCCAACCACCGACGCTGGTGTACGCGGATGCTCAAGCTCAAGCCGTTCGAGAACTACGTCGGCGACGATCCAGTGCTGAACTACGTCGGCCTGCGTGCAGACGAGGCCCGCACTGGCTACATCTCGACGAAAGCAAATATCACGGCTGTCTATCCGTTCCGCGAAGACGGCCTCGTGCTGGCTGACATCCACCGTATCCTGGAAGAATCTGGCCTTGGCATGCCCACGTACACCGAATGGGGTAGGAGTCGGTCGGGATGTTACTTTTGCTTCTATCAACAGAAGATCGAATGGGTCAGGCTGAAGGAGAAGTACCCAGAGCTCTACGAGCGAGCGAAGGAGTACGAGGCCGCTAGCCTAAAACAAGGTGTCGACTTCACGTGGTGTTCGTCGGAGTCCTTGGCTGAGCTCGAACGGCCCGAACGCATGGCCGCGATCAAGGCAAATCGGGCAGCTTACGAGGAAAGGCAGCGCCGAAAGCGCGGCAACCGGAGTTTAGCGGAGACGATTGGCGGTCTTGTAGCTGACGACGCGCGGGAAGACGACGGCTGCTTAATTTGCTCTCTTTAGTATTTAATAGACCGTCGCTCGTTATCGGCGGTGGACGTGTCAGCCGCTTCGTCGGAACGTCAGCTTCCTCCAGACGACGCCTTTACGGTTGAAGCTATCGCTGTCCGTGACGTCGTTAGTGGGTAGGATGCCGTGCGCGGCGAACGTCGCAGCGAGTAGACCTATATTGGTGTCATGAAACCCACGGTCGGGCTCGCCGGTGGCTGATCGTATAGTCAGATTGACGATCCCGCCCTGTCCAGTCAGACGTGCGACCGTCGCAGCGGCTTCGGCCTGCCTGTTCTCCGGAACGTGCATCCATACCGCGCTGAGCAGCACTAAGTCGTACGTCGTGCCGAGGCTTCCTATCTTGTCGAGTTTCGGCAGGCCGTCCTTTATCCATCGGATTCGAAGGCTGCGGTGTATTCGCTTGGCGCCGGCAAGCATGGCGGCGGATGGGTCCACTGCTATCACCCGCCAACCCTGCCCCGCCAGCCACGCGGCATCTCGGCCCGAACCGCAGCCTATGTCGAGGGCACTTCCGGTCAGTCCGCTGAGTAATCCGAGTAGATCCGCGTGGACGGCTTCGAAGCCGACCTGCTCGTATTTCTGCAGCAGGATTTCCGAGCGCTCCTCGTAATAGCGTTCGGCGACCGCGGTGCTGGCAGCTTCAGGCAGGCACATGACAGGCCGGACCGAACTTTGAAAACAGTGTCATACCGAACGCTGCAAGGCTCAGGAGGAAGGACAACAACAGAAGGACCGAGAACATGATGATCATCGTATATTTGCCGGCGTTTCGCGATCGCCCCTGGAATTCGGTGATCCGTCCGAGCAGAGGTTCCATGACTCCGCGCCTGAGTCGCCACAGCACGACCACGAAGCACACGTTGGCGCACCCGGCGAGCAAGAAGAGCGCTGCCTGGAGGAAGTGGTCGTCGATCTTGCCCGCGCCAAACCAGAGGCCGCCGGTCAGCGTCGAGACGATGACGGGTATCTGCCATAGGAATCCGTTCAGGGACCGGAATTCCTGGCAGTCCTGCTCGAAAATCACCTTGGCCCGCTGAAAGTTCCGCTCGGCGGCGGCTTGTGTGGCATCGTCCGTATCGGTCATAGAAACTCCGGCGAATCATTGCTGCTTCCCTGGCGGAAGCCTGCCCATCCTAGCCGAACCATGGTTCCTCCGGCGCAAGATTCGCCCCGTCAGAAGGTCAGCGCCACTGTGAGGGACGACAGGCGTCCCGAGTGTCCATCAGCTTCGAATGCTATTCCGTCGTAAACACTATTCGGGCAGATCATTCGTAACGACACGCCGTCCTCGTCCTTGGCGCACTGCCTGATGCACCACACCCGAGCCAGGCTCAACCAGGGTAGTCACCTTTGCATCCTCTACGCCGCGCACGACATCCATCACCGGGCGCCCATCTGCTTTAGCAGCGCGTAACTGGTCAAGGAACGCACCAGCGTCCAGCCCTTTGCGTTCAATGATGTGCGTGGCGCTTAGCATGTCGCCGCCGTCGCCTTGTGCCAGCAGCTTCTCGACCACATCTTCCTTGAAGACCATATCCATGCCTTCGCCGCCGGCGTAGTTGCGCTTGATCTTTCCGGGCGCCAACCGCGCCGCTTCCATTGTCAAAATATCCGAATGGTGCAGCGGCAGATGGTAGTCGCTGTAGTCGATGAAGCGCTTTCCGTCGATCCGCATCTGGAAATGATAGTGCGCCCGCCGCGATTCTTCCGTATTGCCGTGACCGTCATAGTCGCTTTTCCCGCAGGAGATTGCCCACTCAAAATCCTTGTACTTGGTTGTGACCTCCACGAGCTTCCCGGTGCCTTCATCCGCCATATTGTTTATGTTTTTTGCAAACGCTTCCTGATTGGCGACGCGACGTATGAAAAGTTCGATCTGCGCCAGCGAGTAACGTTCCGCGATCCTCGGGAAATCGTCCTTCTCAAACCCTTCAGGCTTTAGCAGCCAGTGCAGGCAGGGCGCGTCTTTCGTATAGGACGACAACGCATTCTTGCAGGTCGGGCACGTGCCCTCTGCGAATGTTACGGCGAAGGCGTCGGCCACCTTCTGCGCGTGCGGCTGTGCACGCCGATGGTTTGCTTCAATAACGCTTTGCGGAAGAAGTCGCAGGTAACTTGCGTACTGCGCGCCTGCCATCTTGGATTCCTGGCTCATCGGCAACTGTCCTTCGCAGGAAGACAAAATGATTAGGTAGGCTGAACTACAGAGTTGCGCAATGTGGCAATGAAAAAAGCAGCAAATTTAGAAAGGCTTGCGCCATCTCATCGAAAAGCGGTGCGCTCCAACAGACCCGAAATCCTGCCCCATTTTCGAAGCTCAACCGGTGAGGCGGGCACAGCAAGCTTGCGAACGGCCGAGTTGCTTAAAACTCGCGCGCCGCTGTCCATGCACAAAGCCCCAAGCTGAATGAGCGCTGCAGAACATTGCGCGCGGGCAACGTAGGCGTCGCGCGCAGCTACGCGGTGCTACGCTATAGCCGCAGGGCGGACGTCCGCGCGCGCCAACGCTTGCTCTTCGAGCTCCGAACCAGCGGCAACACTACATTTGGTACGTCATGGTCGATCGAGGTGCGGATTAAGTGCTGATGCTGCTTCGATTTTTAAGATGTCTCGGTCCAATCCATCATTGCACAGGGTTCGGGCCCGGGAAGGACGGCTGCTTACGACCACGGGGCGGAAGGTGTTTTGGCGCAATATCCAGCGAGTAGCTGAAGGACTTGCGCTCTGTCATGACGCAGGCATCGTGCATGGCGCTGTCGGCGCGTGATTTCGTACGCCTGCCGCGCTCGTCCGGTTACGATGACGCCAGCACGACCTCACGGAGCGCTGTCAGAGATGGCACAAAAAAGTATCCACCTCCGCTGGGTGCGACGAACGCCGTTTGCGCCTTGACCTCCCCGGACTGGAGCTGCGCGCCGAACAGATGACAACGCCGGACCCCGTCAGGCGCAGCGGCATTCTGACCAACGATCATGTCATGTCCGCCAGGACCACGCGGACGCGATCCGTTGTTGATCCATCGCGCCTGGAGAAACTCAAACTGGTCCTCGATCGATGATTGAATCGAGAGAAACAACAGGCCGCGATCCCCTTCGAGCGGATCGGGGCCGCCGTCGCCATATCGGTCTGCGAGGCTTTCGCCGAAGGCAACCCCAACGCGCAACAGACGCCGCGTCTGCGAAGCGTTGCCTCCTCCCATGTCGGAGCCGCTGTCGCGCGTATTGACCTTGCGAATATGCGCGCCCGCGGGGCAAACGATCCCGACCGGATCTGCCTGCGCGTCCGCAAACGGTGACGGGCCACCCGCACGAGCCGGCGTGTCATTGTCGAAGCGGAAATCGTTGTTGGCCATGTCGTCCGCGCCGAGATCGGGATTGTCCTTGTCCGGCGTCCTGAGAACGGGAGCTCCGCTTGGCCAGCGCCCAACTAGCCGTGAGGCGAGCGCCTCATCCGTCAGGCCCTCGAAGCCGGAGGTTTTCGAAAGGCGCGCGGCTTCGCGCCGCATTGTCTGCCAGAAGCCGGCGACATCCTGCCTCAGGCGCCGATAGACGAGGAAGCTGCCGTTTCTCATCCAGGGTTCGCAGGGCAGCGTCGGTCCGGGGAGAAGCGGATCGGCGCCGGAGACGGGATACCCGAGCAGAAATTCCCCCGGCCAGACCAGGTCCTGACCCGGATACCCGTAGAGCCACGCATCAGGAAGATCGGCGGCGTCAAGTTTGCGTTCGGTGACAAAGTCATCCGGCGCATGACTGGCGCGCCCACGAATTCCGGGCTGCGACACACCATCATCGAACCCGAAATGCTCATGTCCCTCTTGATCGGCGCGAACGTCGCCGTTCTGGATCGCTACGTTCGCTCCCAGCCCCACGAGATCTCCCGCGATGCGCTGCGCTAGGGAACGAACGTCAGCCTGATGGTCACCAGCGACCACGAACATTGCATCGAGTTCGTTTCCGGGGCCGCCGACGACCCAATTGGCCGCTGCGGCCGGATCGTCCGGATCGACAGGGTCACCAAGGAGCGCCGACCGCGCGGCAAGCCCTCCGCGAAACGCTGGGCTCTTGAACTGACTTACCGCCGGCGTGAAACGCCCCAACCCTTGAGCGGTGAAGGCAAGTGCCACGAGCGGCGCGCGAGCCTCTCGCTTGGCGGCCCCAGCGGCGAACTGACGATGCTGCCTTCGATCCTCAAGCGTCTTCCTTCCCGACGCAATCGCCCTGGAGGAAACCATCGCGGCCAGATGCTCGCGAATTGCAACCAGTTGCGCAATCGCTTCGGGCAGCCCGATATAGACCAGGGCATGATGCGGTTTGAGAAAGCCGGGAGCCGCGATACCCTGGATGTCATCGAGTTCCAGTACGGGCTCTATCGGAGCCATTGCGCGTGGCTTCACGTTGGTGACCACCGGCTTCTTGTCGACGACGACTGCTCTCTTGGCCATCAGACGCCCCCATGCGCCCGGCGCGAATAGTTGAGACTTGCGACCACGGCAGGGCCGGCGCCGCGGCCGTCGTGGCTATGCGGCTCCGAAAAAGCCGGCATCAAACCCGGTGGAATGTTTGTGCCGATATCGATGGCACGCAGAAGCCGCGTGTCGGAACGCAGCACGCACGCTTGGCCGACGCATTCGATCCTGTCGTTGGACACGGTGCGCAGGTCAGTTGCGCCACCTACGAGCTTGACGGTGATGCATTCGGCGATTTGCCCGCCCCACCGCAACGGCACACCGCCGATCATGAGATCACTCAACGTGCGCCCCGTTTCGGGCGGCACCTCGACGACTAGCCGCTCGATTCGGCCGGGCTCGCCCCTCACGATGCGGATACATTCGGCAGGCGCAATCCCGTCCGGGAGCTCCCATCCCGTCAGGTCGATATCATCCATGTAAAGACCTACCGGGTTGACGAGCGTTACCATCGCTTTCAGTCGCGCGAGTGCATTGACGGTGGCCCCGATCGTAGGATCGCTGTTGCGGTTGGCGCCGCCATAGCGCGAGCAGCAGATGAGCTCGTCCGGCGATGTGACCGGCGTTCCGTCGCGGCGTTGGCGCAAGATCGTGGCGTCCGCACCCAGCCTGATCTCGGCCCCGATCGAATTCGGCGGGCAATTCAGATGCGCAATGCCGTGGGTCGTATTCCACTTATTGTTGGGGTTGTAGTCCCCCACCTGCAGGCCCCCAAACGGCACCTTGACCCGGAGGTCGTCGACCTCGACCGGCTTGCCGGTGAGCTCACGATAGAGGTGGGCGGCGTATTCTGGGTTGCCGGAAAAGCGATACGACACGCCGTCATCGATGTTGACGCTCCCACCGAAGATCGCGGTCCAGTATTCTGGCGGTTCGGACGTGAAGGTGACCCGCGCGACCCGTCCGGTGCCAGGATCGCGCTCGACGAACCATTCGCAATATTCATCGAGCGGCCGGAACCAGACCTTGGTTTTTGCCAGCATCAGCCGCTGCGCCGGCAGCGCGCTATCGTAGGGTTTATGATAGGCATCATAAGGCGACAGCGGCCACAGGCTGTCAGCCTCCTGGAGCGCGCGGTCACGCCCGAATTTCAGAACCAAGGTTTTGGGAAACGCATTCCAGACGATCGGCTGCTCAACGAGCGTCGTCTTGGCATCGTATTGCTTGGGATCGAAGAACTGGACCGTGCCGGGCTTTGCTTCGTCCGATGAAAGAATAGCTTTCTGGACGTCGATCGAGGATTTGAAACAGAGGCTGACAAACTCGTCCCATTGCTGGCGCCCGCCGGGGACGTGGTCAAGATCGGTCAGATACGCGGGCGGATCGAACCTGCGCAAAATTGACATGCGTGCTCCTCCGCTAGGTGCGGGACATTACCCCATCAGAAACAATGATCCGCCGCTGCGGGCGTTGCGCCAGTAATCTGTCCGTAGCCTCAAACGCGTCATCCGAAATCCATGACCGCTGGCGCTCTCTCCCCGGGCCGGTCAGCACAAATACGTCGACAAATATATTATGGTCACGCGCCAAGGAGCGCTGGACTACCCCCGCTCGGCTGCTAGAGCCATTCCCATCGATCAGCTATAAGTTGCACACGTCGCTGCCGTTGACAACCGCTTTCCTTTTGAAAAGCCAGAGATGTTCAACGTTTACCCCGGTGGCGCCATCGCCTATTCGCGTCGAGGAGAGCGCAGCTTTTCTGAGACGCGATCCAACGTCGTCCATCACGGAGACACCATGGCTCGTTCACTCTACGCCCGGCTCGACCAGCGCTTTGGCACCAAGCCGCCAGCCTTTCAGCGCCAACGCGACCTGCAGAACAGGATCGCGAACTTCGCGCAGACATTCGACGCGAATATTATGTTTGCTCCTGAACGGGCAGACAAGAAGACGCGCGTTGCCGTCGTCGGTGCGGGGTTCGCCGGTCTCATGGCCGGCCATACCCTGTCGCGCTCCTGCACCGTCCAGGTTTTCGAGGCGCGAGATCGCCTCGGCGGCCGTGTGTGGACTCAATTTCACACATCATCTCACCGCGTGATCGAAGCCGGCGCCGAGTTGATCGGATACAATCACTTGACCTGGCTGCAGCTTGCCAAGCAGTTCGGCCTGGGATTGAGCGTGCTCACCACGGAAGAAGCGTTCACGTCACTCAACCTGGATATGCCGCTGTCGCTGGACGGCCAGGTGCTCTCGCCGAAAGAGACCAAGCAAGTCTACGACGAGATGGAGCCGGTGATCGCGAAGATCTGCGCAGAAGCGAGAAAGCTGGCCGATCCTTATAAATGCTGGGATACCCCGCACGCGCACGACCTCGACCGGACGAGCCTGGCGGACTGGATCGAGAAGCAGGATTGCAGCAGGCTTGCGAAGAGGGCGCTGGAGGCCCAGTTCGCCAACACCAACGGCGCCCCCACCAACCGCCAGAGCCTGCTCGCCAACCTCGCCGCTATTCGCGGCGGCGGGCTTCATGGCAAGCCCGACGACTACTTTACCCAGTCCGAGACCGTTAAATGCGAGCAAGGCAATCAAACGCTCGCATTCAAGCTGGCGGAGAGCATCGAGGCCGCAGGTGGTCATGTCGCAACCAATACGCCGATAGCACGGATCGATATCCGGGACGATAAAGTTGTCCTCACGTCCGCAGCCGGCGACGCGCTTGAATTCGATCATGTCGTATTCGCCATCCCGCCGAGCCTGTGGCCAACTGCGTCATCCCCTTCGGACATCACGATCGCCCCGGCTATTCCGTCCGACTGTCACATGTCGATGGGCCTCGCGATCAAGTACCTGAGCGAGCTCAAGGGGCGTTTCTGGTTCGGTGCGGGCCTGTCGCCGAACGGCATGTCAGATGCGATCGGGATGACCTGGGACGGCACGGATAATCAGATTCAAATGACGGATCAGACCGTGGAGCTCAGTCTCTTCGCCGGGGGAGACGCCGCCCAGGAGGCGGTACGGCTGCTTGGCCAATCAGGCCAGGCCGCGCTGCATGCGCACTACGGGCGCGAGCTTGAAAAGCTCTTTGCCGGGTATTCCGAAAATTTGACCAGCGATCCCACATTGATCTGCTGGCCCGCCGAACGTTGGACTGGGGCCGGCTATTCATGCCCCGCTCCCGGCGAAGTCACTCGCATCGGCCCGTTCCTCAATCGACCGTTCAATGGACGGCTAGTTTTTGCAGGTGAGCACTGCTGCCTGCCGTTTTTCGGCTACATGGAGGGTGCCTTGCAATCGGGGCTGGCCGCGGCATCGGCCATCACACGGAACGAGGGCCTCGTCTAAGCCACGCACGGCGCACGGCTTGGTTGCCGCATAAAAAAGGGCATGTCACAGCCGTAGCCGCGCGTCAGGCTTCTACCCCTTGCAGTTACTGCAAGGCTATTTCGCCAGACGTCATGATGTGCTGCTCGACAAAGGCCATCAGGCCCGGCCGATCCCTGGCCACATGATGTTCCAGCATTTTTTGATTTTCATTCTGCGTGCTAACCGGGAACGTCTGATCGGCCCAGGCGAGCCGCCAATAGCGATTGAGACTGCTGCGGCGCGACTCTGTGAAGTTAGACAGCCTTCCTACAATAGTCATTGTTCGACAGCTGTTTTCCAGGCAAATTGGCAGAGAGCCAAAATCGATGCACCTTTACCTTGATGACACCAAAGATCCCCGGATTTAACCGGCCTCACTTCTGTCTAGAAGACGATAGCCTGAAGGAAAATCATATCCAACCGTCGCGTAGGTTTTGAACTGCTGCCAAAACGTTGCTCCCAAGTAAGAGCCCTCGTATAGCACGCCCGCTGACGGCGTGCTGTCCAAGAGCTTAGCGTATCAGGGGCAACTTCCCTTCGTGCTCCAGAATCGGCTTGGCCCCCATCTCGATCCGCAAAACCGATTCTGGCGCGGTTCTATTGCCCCGGACGTAGGGCAGTATGAGGCTGCACCAATCAACCCACAAAGAATACTGGCGAGCTGCGGCTTGCTGTGGAGGTAGTCCCCGTTTCCCGCAGAGTGTCTCTGAGCTACCGATCCTGGAATAGAACGACGGGGTCAATGCCAAGAGCCTCTGAAATTTGCTCCAGAGCGTCAACGGTCGGCGAATTTTCCTCGCGCTCGATCATTCCAATGTAGTTGCGATTCAAGCCGGCGCGATCAGCCAATTCCTCTTGGGAAAGGCCGCTCTTCCGTCGTTGACGTCGAAGATTTTGGGCTACCACCCGCCGCAACTTCATGCGGCAAGACGGCCTCAAACGCCACTTGATCTCCACCTAGTATACTAGGTATTGTTCGCGCCTCCCTGGGAATGTTTTAGATGACCAATGTGCGAGCCCCGTTGCCTAAACCGTTTGCCGAGCGGGTCTCACTCACCGACGGGCGGATCCTCCGCATCGGTTATCGGGCTCACGGGGTTGAGTCCATCTTGGCAAGCATTGAACTCCCCGTTGAAGTACTTGAACAGGAAATCGTAGGCGGCCTAGAGCTGGTCACTACGATTAGTCCTTCCGGCGAAATAGTGTCTCAAGTCTTCGGGTCATCCGGATTGGCTTTGGAGGGTCCCCGCTCGATCATCTCAATCGATCGGCTGGTTTCACAGACCGTCGATAGGGATAGTCTGCGTCTAGAGGAACTACCGGCAAGCGAACTAAAAGGGCTCTTGAGATCGCTTGAGGCATCCATTGAACATGTAAGGACTGCACTCACTCAGAGGACATAGCTCCGCCTATGGGCCTCCTATCAATCACCAGATGATGATTTCGCACCATCGGCCTTCTTCTTTTCTTTCTTGAAGGCTACGTCCCCCTCGAGGAATGCCTCGAGCATGAACGGTATCAGCTCAGCTACTTCTTCCTTGCTGCCGTAGGTCTCTGCATAAAAATCAGCATATTCTCGCAGCCGCTGGGCAAGTCCCGGCGTGAATACAACGCCCATCTTCACCGGCGTTCGATCCGGCAACCGCGCAAGCTTCATCCCTCACCTGCCCTTCGCTACCGTCTGAACGTCCTGGTACGGCTTCAGAACCAAGTCTTTCGAAACGATCACCCGTAGCGGCCAGCCCGGCCGCACCGTGATCGTCGGCTGCACGTCGAGCTCGCGCTCCACCAGACGCTGCCCCGCACGGTTGGTCGTTTGCTGCGTGCTCTCCCGCAACGCTTTCACGAGATCGCTCTCGTCGTTGCCGATCGATAGCTGTGTCCCCACCCCGATCAGGGTCGCCAAGGCGACGCCCTTGAGCAACTGCCAGGTATGGAAATCCACCTGGTCCTCGAGCCCGGCATAGCCTGCAACATCTGTAGCCGGAAGGTTCTCGATCACGATCGAATTGCCGTTCGGCAGGATAAGTCGCGTCCAGACTACAAGCGCCCGCTTCTGGCCAAACGCGACGACGCTATCGTATTTGCCCATGAGCCGGGTCCCCTGCGGGATCAGGAGATGCTCACCCGTAACCGTATCGTAGACGTTCTCGGTGACCTGGCCGATGGTCGCCCCGGGCAAGTCCGAATTCAGTCCCGTGACGAGGCTCGCAGGGATGATCGATCCTGCCATCACTGAATAAGTGGATGGCGCGGGTTTAAGCGCGTGGGGATTGGTGGTTTCCGTGTCGGCCTTCGCGCCCGCGAACGCGAGCTTTCGCGCCTGCGACGAGGGAATGATTTCGCTGGAGCGGTCGATCATTGCCTGCGCCGTCTTTGCAAGCTCCGCAGCAGACGGTCCCGTGTCGGGCGTTGAAGGCCGGAACGCGGATGACGAAGCGGCCGGCACTTCGGCCGTAGCTGCCTGCTTGCGCTTGTCCTGTTTCTCCGACAGGCGGACGAACAAGCCCGACTCCTTTGCCTGCTGAGCGACCCGGGTCTGGCGTATCCGCTCGGCCCGTTCGGCATCTTCCTCCGGATTGGTCCGAAAACCCGTGTCCGAAGCCACGCCGGCCTTCTTCTCGTTTTCGGCAAAGGCCCGGCCGATGTCCCCAGGCGACGGCGGTCCGAGCCGCGGCGTCGATGGCGGCAATTCCTCATAGGACTTTGGCAGCTTGCTCAAGCCCTCGGCCGTCTGCTTGCGGTCGGTATTGTAAAGCTCTGTCCGCTCAGACTGCTTGAAGGAGTGCGGTCGGAGGGCAACGAGTATTGCTCCGCCAACAAACAGCGCCGCGACGGCGCAGCCGATCATGAGAGCGCGCCTATTGAGGCGTCGAACGGGCCGCGGACGTGCGCGCAGCTCCAGCGGCTCCGGATCCTGATCCAATCCTGTCCTCATGAGGCGCTCCCGGTGCTGAAGACCTGCGACACCGGTCGCGCGTCGATACGAATGATCCGGACGATTCGCTGCGGATCTTCGCCAAGGCGAAGCTCGGCGGCACCGAACATTCGATCGACGATGTAGTAGGAACCGCGGACCCGGTAGTTGACGAGGTTCGGCCGACCATCAGCTCCGGCGACGAACAAGGGCGGCGCCTCCCCTTGCGACAGGCCGGACGGCATCTGGATATAGACTTTGCGCCCGTCGTCGAAGGCCCGGAGCGGCCGCCACGGCGGATCGTCGCCTTCAATGCGATATCGGAAGTTCAGGCTGTCGAGCCGCACACCGCGATCAACGACCCGCTCCTCGCCTTCCTGAGCCGCAACGTTCTGCTTGTGGAGGGCGACCAGCGTATCGGTCGGATAGGTCCAAGAGATGGACGCCATATAAGTCTGCTTGGTCGAGACGAGCTCGAGGTGATAGGCCCGCCGATCGGTCAAGACCACGAGGTTGGTCTGAATATCCGGTAGCGTCGGCTTGACCAGGATGTGTACCCGCCGGGAGCTTCCCTGCCCGCTCGAGGTATCGCCGACCACCCAGCGAACCGTATCGCCCGTGGATACGTCGATCAGCTCCTCGCCCGGTTGAAGCGCGATGGTCGAGACCTTTTCTGGACTGGCATAGAGCCGGTAGAGCGCGCCCTCCGTCCAGGGATACACTTGGATGGCGTTGATATATCCGGCGCGCGTGGGCTCCATGCGCGCCGCCTTGTTCGCCTTCGCGATCGCCTGCTCCGGCGGCAGTTTTTCTTCCTTAGCCCCCTTCGCCGGAAGGGGCTTCAACTGGCCCGGCAACGGAAGGATCTTGGGGGTTTCAACGATTTGTACCGGGGCTGGCGGATCGGCCTCAGGAAGCCCCTTCTCAAAAACCATCTCATCATAGGGCGCTTCGAGATTGAGCTTGGTGGCGCATCCGGCAAGCCCAAGCGACATGGCAAGCACACTGGCTGACGCGAGCTTGGTGAGGGCGGTAGAATTCATTTGGTGTCTCCAATGAGGTCGCGCGACCAGTTGAGCGAATGGACGTAGAGGCCGAGAGGGTTCTTACGCAGCGTTTCGGCATCCGCGGGTGGCTTGAGGACGGTCGTGACGAGACCCGTGAAGCGCTCGGTCTTTGCGATTGCGCCGTTCTCGTAGGTGTTCTCTTTCCAACGGATCTCGAAGCTGTCGCCGGACGCGCGGACCACGGACGTGACTTCGGCAGTCACGGTCTTGGAGCCGATCTTTGTGAACGGATCGGCTTCACGCGCGTAGTCGTTCAAGGCTTGCGCGCCGCGGTCGGTAACGAAGTCGTAGGCACGCAGCCAGTTCGCCCGGACGATGACCGGATCGATCGACAGCGAGCGAACGTTCTCGATGAACCGCGCAAGAAAATGTGCGATTTGCGCGTCTGACGGCTGGTAGGCTTCAAGCGCCGGCCCGACTGCTCGGACTTCGCCGAGCCGGTCGACCTCGACCACAAAGGGGACGACGCCTGACCGGCCGATCTGGGTAAAGATCGTCAATCCAAGGACACTCGACAGGCCGATGGCTGCCAGCGCTGCGAGCCGCCAGTTGCTGGCCTGCACACGGGCGGCCCCTAGCCGCTCGTCCCAGACCTGAGCTGCCTTCTGATAGGGTGTGACCGGCTCTGGCGTCTCGCCATAGCGAACGGACACGCGCTGAAAGGGGTGACCTACCATATCCTATTCCTCCCCCAGTTTGGGACCCGAAGAATGCCCGCCTTTGTCACCCTCCTTCAGGGTGTGAGCAGCGACTTGTGCCGCTTCCCTTGCGTGTCCCCGTCCCGACGGCGCCGCCGCACGCCCGGCGCCCGACGCAGCCGCTCCGTTCGTTGCACCGCCAATGCTCGCGCTTGAGAGCTGATCCACGGTTGAGGCCCGGGTTGATGCGCCGGCAGCCGAAGACGCCCCGGTGAGCGATGCTGCTGAGCGAACCGCCGTCATTGAACCGCCCGCCGCAACGCGTAAGCCTCCCGCGGCCGCCGCGCCGCCGCCGATCGCGATAGCTGCTGCGCCCGCCACCGTTCCCGCGGCTGCACCGGCGCCAAGCTGCGGCGCGCCTGAGACCAATCCCGCCGCGATCCCCGGGCCGAAGATGCCAAGGCCAAACAGCGAAAGGGCCGCAAGCAGCAAGCTCATGGCCGAAACGATATCGACCGGCCGCGTCAACGTGCTCGCGAGTTGACCGAAGATGGTCGAGCCGATTCCGATGATGATCGAGAGAACCATCACCTTCACCCCCGAGGCGACCACGTTGCCGAGCGTCTTTTCCGCCAGGAATGCGGTCTTGCCCCACAAGGCGAACGGCACAAGGATGAAGCTTGCGAGCGTCGTCAGCTTGAACTCGATCAGCGTGACGAAGAGCTGCACCGAGAGGACGAAGAAGGCGAGCACGATCAGGATCCAGCAGAACAGCAGGATCAGGATCGTCGGCAGGTTGGTCAGGACATCAAAGCCTGAGAATTGGCCTGTCTCCTCAAGAAGAGGATGAGCGGCAGTAAACCCGGCGGAGGCGACAAAGCCTGGCCGAGCCAGGTCGGCGGCACTCAGCGCTCCGCCCGATGCCTTCAGACCGATGCTCGAGAACGACGCAAATACAATATCTGCGAGGCTCTTGAAGTTACCGATGATGAACGCAAAGGCGCCGACATAGAGCACCTTCTTGGCGAGCGTGACGAGGATGTGGTCGTCGGCGCGCATACTCCAGGCAAGTCCGGCAAGCGTCAGGTCGATGCCGATCAGGGTGGAGCTCAGGAAGGAGACATCGCCCGACAGCAGACCAAATCCAGAGTCGATGTAGCGCGAGAACGTCTCGGTGAAGCGGTCAATGACGGAGAGATCAGCCATGGCGCCCTCACCTACTTGCCGCTGGTGTAGGCATGGCCATCGCCGATGAAGCGCGTAAAGCGCTCCTTCGCGGCGGCCGACGACGCTTGCTGTTCGGCCGCACGCAACGTGTCCGCGCGCGCTTGGGTCGCCAGAAGTGCCTGGGTCTGCAATGACTGCTTGATCTGGAGACCGAGCAGCTCGTTGCCGGACTGTTGGGCCTGCAGCGAGCCGACCGCAGCGGACGAATTTGCCATCAGCGTTCGAAGCGTCTGGCCGTCCTGATCCAAGCCGCTGACAATGGCCGATTGAACTGTGAGCGACTGTTTCAGTCCGTCATAGCTATTGTCCCAACGCGACGTCGCATCCTGCACCATCTTGTCCGACGATACGGCTGCCGCGTACTGGCGAGGATAAAAGCGCTCAAAATCTTGCTGGGTCTTCTGAACATCGAATGAGATGTTCTTCGCCTGACCGATCAGACTGTTCATCTGATTGATCGTCGATGTGAGCTGACCGACGACGCTTGTGGGCAGGCTCGTAAGGTTCTTGGCCTGATTGAGCAGCGACTGCGCCTGGTTTTGCAGGCTCCTGACCTGATTATTGATTTGCTCGAGCGTGCGAGCAGCCGTCAGAAGATTCTGGCTGTAGTTCGATGGATCGAAGACGACGACTTGCGCTCCGAGCCGTCGAGATCCATTCAGAGCAATGACGAGAGAGAGTGCTACAATTGCGGTCGCCTTTAGCGTCTGGCGTGCGACAGGCGTGCCGAAGATCTTCAGCATGGATAGCTCCTTAAACGCTGGGATTGGGGTCAGGCTTTCTGCGCCTGTTCGAAGGTGCTGATCAGGTTGGCGGCCCAGTGCAGGTCTCGCTCAGTGAGATAGCGCTTGGCAAAGTGATGGGGACCGGAGCGAGACAGAATTGCATCGATGGTCCGTTGATCCTCAGGCGAGGACGCTGCGACGAGCGCAAGCGCCACTGGACCGAGCCCTAGCTCGAACAGACGGTTACCGGCGCGGGACTGCAGGTAGTAGTCGCGCTTGGGGAATGCTTCGGCGATCAGGCGAACTTGCGTGTCGTTCAAGCCGAACCGGCGATAAGTCTCGGTCTGGGTCGGCTCCAGCGCACGGGGATTCGGGAGGAATATCCGGCTTGGACAGGATTCGATGATCGCAGGAGCGATCTGGCTGTCAGCGATATCTGCGAGTGACTGGGTCGCGAAGATGACAGCGACATTCTTCTTCCGCAGCGTCTTCAGCCATTCGCGAATCCGGCTCGCGAACAGCGGGTCATCCAGAAACACCCAGGCTTCATCCAGCACCAGCAAGGTTGGCCGCCCGTCGAAGCGGTTTTCAAGGGTGTGGAAGAGATAGGTCAGCACCGGCGCCACCAGGCCTGGCAACGCCATCAGTTCTTCCATCTCGAAGGTCAGCACGTCCGCACCGGAAAGACGGTCGGCGTCTGCGTCCAGGAAGCGGCCGTACGGTCCTTCCAGTGTGTAGGGCTGCAATGCCTGTCGCAGGGCGTCGCGGGCAAGCAGCGCCACGAGCCCGGTCATCGTCCGCTGCGAGACGGGCGCAGACCCGAGGCTCCTGAGCGCCGACCAGAGCGTCTCCTTGACGTCGGGTGTCACGGTCACGCGCTCATGGGCGAGCACACCGCAGAGCCAGTCCAGCGCCCACAGTCTCGCCCCCTCCTCCGCCACATCCTTGAGCGGCTGAAAGGCGATACCGCCCTTGGCACCTAGCTCATACCAGGAGCCCGACAACGCGAGCGTGGTGACCCGTGCCGACCGGCCCTTGTCAAACGTGATCAATTGGGCGTTTGGGTAGCGGCGGAATTGAAGCGCGAGCATTGACAGCAGGACCGACTTGCCCGCTCCCGTAGGACCGACAATGATTGTATGCCCGACGTCGCCGGCGTGGAGCGACAGCCGGAACGGAGTCGCTCCCTTGGTCTTGGCGACTAGAAGCGGCGGGCCATCAAGGTGCTCGCACCGCTCCGGTCCAGCCCATACCGCCGACAACGGGCACATATGGGCGAGGTTCAGCGTGTGAACGATCGGCTGGCGAATGTTGGCATAGGCTTGGCCCGGCAGACCGCCGAGCCAGGCTTCTACAGCGTTGACGCTCTCGCGGATGGCTGTGAAGCCACGGCTATTGATCACCCGCTCGACGGCGCGGATCTTCTCGTCCGCTTGATGCGAGTCCTCGTCGCTGACGGTGACAGTCGTGGTGATATAGCCGAAGGCAACCAGATCGTCGCCAAGCTCGGAGAGCGCCGCGTCGGCGTCGAGAGCCTTGTTGCTGGCGTCAGTGTCGAGCAGCGCCGCCTGCTCGTTGAACATGACCTCTTTGAGGATCGCTGCAAGCGACTTCCGCTTGGCAAACCACTGCCGCCGGTAACGCGACAGCGTCGCGTTTGCCTGCGTGCGATCCAGCGGAATGAACCGGGTCGCCCAGCGGTAGGCGACGCCAAGCCGGTTCAGTTCGTCAAGCAAGCCGGGAAAGGTGACGTGCGGAAACCCAAGGACGGTCAACGCGCGCAGATGGCTCCGCCCGATCGCCGGTGACAATCCCCCGGTCAACGGCTCGTCGCTCAGGAAACAATCGAGATAGGCCGGAATCTTGGGAACGCTGACGGGATGACGCTTGGTCGAGACGCAGCTATGGAGATAGGTCAATGTCTCCGCATCGTTGAGAGGCCAGATCTCCGGTAGAACCGACGAAAGCAAATCGATCGCCCGGTCGGTTTCCTGGATGAACCTTTGGAGATGATCGCGATACCCCGGCTCGTCGCTGCCAAATCTTCGTTGGGTCTTAGTCTCGCTCTCACGAACGTCGCCCTGTGCTGCATTCTCGCTTCGATCAGCATCGGCGGTCGATTGATCCCGACGAATGCGCCGACCTCTTCTGGTCGCGCGATCCTTCTCCGTCGGACGTTCGAGGAACAAGCCCTCGAGGCGCGAGATCCGCTCGGCCGGCGGCAAGTACATCAGTGTCAGATGCAGCACACTCTCGAAATGCTGCCCGCCAGGGCGTGACGGATCCTCCCATGCCACCCCAGCGGCGCCTTCAAAAGCGGCCCTCCGCTCTTCATCCACGAGCCAGGACACCGCATCGGGGAATTCCGATCTCGGATATTCGGATGCTGGGATGCGCGTGGCGTCAAAGAAGAGAGCCCAGCCTGAGCCGAAGCGCTTCAGAACGTTATTGACGCGGGAGGTGACGCTCATCAGCTCGGCCTCGGTCGCACTGTCGAGGTCCGGTCCGCGGTAGCGTATCGTCCGCTGGAAGCTGCCATCCTTGTTCAGGATGACGCCCGGGGCGACCAGACATGCCCATGGCAACCAATCGGCCAGCCGATAGGCGTTGCCGCGGAATTCTCTCAGGTTCAGCATGCGAGCCGGCCCTTGTGTTTGGTGTGACGGATGGCGACTTCGACGAAGGCCGGGTCGCGTTTGGCGAGCCACACGGCGGCGCTGTGTCCGATGACCCAAAGCACGAGGCCTGCGAGCCAAAGGCGCAGGCCGAGCGCCAGCACGGCCGAGAGGGTCCCGATCAGGATGGCGGCGGCACGCGGGGCGCCGCCGATCAGGATGGGTTCTGTCAACGAGCGGTGGAGCACGAGTTCAAAACCATCGGGGCGCATCAGATCAGCGCTCCGCCACCGAACGAGAAGAACGAAAGGAAGAAGGAACTCGCAGCGAAGGCGATCGAGAGGCCAAATACGACCTGGACCATCTTGCGGAATCCACCGGAAGTGTCGCCGAAGGCCAGCGATATGCCGGTGACCGTGATGATGATGACGGCAACGATCTTGGCGACGGGCCCCTGCACGGATTCCAGGACACGTTCGAGCGGTGCTTCCCACGGCATGCCCGAACCCGCGGCGTGTGCCGCCGTGACGCTGAGGAGCACGCAAGCCGAGGCCACGCTGAGCTCGACCCAAGGCAATCCGCCGATCGAACGGAAGCCGCGAAGGCGCGAACGCACGTTTAGACGCAGTCGAATGGACATATTACAGTCTCCTTCAGGTCAGGGGTGATGGGACGTGTTTGGAAGTCCAGGCGGGGTCTCGAGCAGGTAGTCCCCTGACGGATCGAGGCCTTTGAGCTCGGCGACAGTCTCGATGCGCCGGGCCGGCCCTCGCCCCTTGATGAAGACGATCAGGTCGATCGCTTCGGCAATGAGCCGACGCGGCACGGTTGCGACCGCTTCCTGAATGAGCTGCTCGATCCGATAGAGCGCCGCTCGTGCCGAGTTGGCGTGAACTGTGGCAATTCCGCCGGGATGACCTGTATTCCACGCCTTCAGCATGTCGAGGGCTTCAGCACCTCTGACCTCTCCGACGACGATGCGGTCGGGCCGCAAGCGCAGTGTAGAGCGGACGAGATCGGCAAGGCTCGCCACGCCCGGCTTGGTCCGGAGCGTCACGGCATCCTTTGCATCGCAACGCAGCTCACGGGTGTCTTCGATGATGACAACCCGCTCTTCGAGGCCAGCGATTTCCGCAAGAAGCGCATTGGCAAGCGTCGTCTTGCCCGACCCGGTGCCGCCGGCGATCAGGATGCTGCGCGCCTCGGTGACTGCGGCGGTCAGCACCTTTGCCATCAATGGCGAGGCAATCTGCGCCTTGACGTAGTCGGACAGGCGGAACGTGGTCGTTGCGGGCTTTCGGATCGCAAAGCATGGCGCGAGCGAAACCGGCGGCAAGACGCCTTCAAAGCGCTCACCCGTTTCGGGGAGTTCTGCCGAGACGATCGGAGACGAACTGCTCGCTTCAGCCCGCACATGGCTGGCAACAAGCCGGATGATCCGCTCTGACTCCTGCGGCGTCAAAACGACGCCGGTATCAGCGCGGCCCGTCCCGTGCCGATCAAGCCAAAGCCTCCCATCGGGATTGACCATGACCTCGACGACATCAGGCTCTTCCAGAGCCAAGGCGATTGCAGGTCCCATCGCGGTCAGCAGCATGCCCCGGCGTCGTTCGCGGGTCTCTGGCGAGAGGAGATCAGACATTGCCGACCTCCTCTCGCCCTGCCGGAGAATGCTCCGGCGGCTCACCCGTCGCGCTCGGCGCGCGGGATCCGGTATCGCTGGGTTGGGCAGCGCCCAGAGGGGCGCCCTCCTCGAGGTTCCGCATGAAGAGGTCCGGCTTCGAGGCGCTGACGCGGTCCATGACGTCAGCGACAAGCCGGCCACCGGAGGCGACGCGTTTGCCGACCTGGGCAACAAACATCTCGAACCGCTCGCGGCCCAGCGCACGTGCTGCGTCCTGATCTTGCGACGGCAGCGGCGGGGTGATGGTCAGGTAGTAGCGGATGAAGAGCGCGATGGTCTCCGCCAGGACGCCGAGGTCGCGGTCGGCTCGTTCCAGTTGCCGGCTCATCCGGTCCAGCCTTCGGATCAGCGCCGCATCGCCGCTGGTGTCACGCTCGGGGTTGAGAAAGCGATCCAGCGCAGCATCGACAATGGCCGATTTGTTGGCTCCGGGGCGCTTCGCTGCGAGCTCTAGCCGCTGCGCCACACTTTCAGAGACATAGGCAGACAGTTTCGGTTTCATCGGAAATGCTCTTCAGAACGAGGGAAGAAGATCGTCGTCGTCGCGGGTGACGGCGTGGGCTCGGCGTACGGTGCTGGATGCGCTTGCTGCCTGCTGCATCTGGCTGCGGTCGGCTGCGACGTCGGACTCGTCGTCGAGCAATCGCTCCTCGAAGACGCGAGGCTCGTTCACAGCGGGGGCGGCTTCGTCGAACAACGCCAATTGCTGCTTGAGGCCGCCTTCCTCGCCGCCCGTCTCAATGAGCTCGCGATATGGCAGGGTCGCGAGGCGAAGGTCGGTGGTGCGCACTTCGCCGCGCCAATCGTCAGTGCGGGCCGGCGGCCGGTCATACGCGTCGTCCGCCAAGGATGGTGGCTTGCGCAGACGGTTGACGAAGTTTGCGTCCTCATAGTGCCGCAGCTTGATCGCCCGGACCGGTGCAAGGCCCGACACCAGCACGATGGCCTGGTCGGGCGGCAGCTGCATCACTTCGCCCGGCGTCAGCAAAGGACGCGCGGTCTCCTGACGACTGACCATGACATGGCCAAGCCAGGGAGCCAGCCGATGACCGGCATAGTTGCGCTGTGCGCGTAGTTCCGTTGCGGTGCCGAGGGCGTCTGAAATCCGCTTGGCGGTGCGCTCGTCATTGGCGGCGAAGGCAATGCGGACGTGACAATTGTCCAGGATCGCGTTGTTCTCGCCATAAGCCTTTGCGATCTGGTTGAGCGACTGTGCGATCAGGTAGGCGCGGATGCCGTAGCCCGCCATGAACGCGAGCGCGCTTTCGAAGAAATCGAGTCGGCCGAGCGCGGGAAACTCATCCAGCATCATCAGGAGCTGGCGATGCTTGGGGTCACCTGCCTTGGTATTCAGCGTCTCGGTCAGCCGACGACCGATCTGGTTGAGGATCAGCCTGATCAGCGGCTTGGTGCGGCTGATGTCCGATGGCGGAACGACGAGATAGAGCGTGACCGGCTTGTCGGCGCTCACGAGGTCGGCGATGCGCCAGTCGCAGCTTTCGGTGTTTCGGCTGACGACGGGATCGCGATAAAGCCCGAGAAAGCTCACTGCGGTCGACAGAACGCCCGAGCGTTCGTTTTCGGACTTATTTAGAAGCTCTCGTGCGGTCGCGGCGACGACGGGGTGCACTTTCGGCTCCGCCTCAGTGCCGAGGTGATTGGTTGCCAGCATGATCCTGAGCGTCTTCTCAAAGGACTGCGCAGGGTCGGCCAGGATCTCGGTGACGCGGGTGAGCGTCTTCTTCTCTTCCGCATAAAGAACATGAAGGATGACACCGACCAGCAGCGAATGGCTGGTCTTTTCCCAATGGGTACGACGTTCGAGCGCGCCTTCGGGATCGACCAGGATGTCGGCGATGTTCTGGACATCGCGGACTTCGGCCGCCCCTTTACGCACCTCAAGCAGCGGATTGTAGCGGGCGCTCCGTGAATCCGTGGGGTTGAACAAGAGGCAATGCGAGAACGTCGAACGCCAACCGGAGGTCAATTCCCAGTTTTCGCCCTTGATGTCGTGCACCACCGCCGACGAGGTCCACGACAGCAATGTCGGCAACACCAGTCCGACGCCCTTGCCCGATCGGGTCGGCGCAAAGCACATGACGTGTTCCGGTCCATCGTGGCGCAGATAGTTGTTCTCGAGGCGCCCCAGGAAAACGCCCTTGGACGCGAACAGGCCGGCCGTCTTGATCTCCTTTGCCGTAGCCCACCGTGCCGAGCCGTAAGTCGTCACGAACTGGCTTTGGCGCGCGCGCCACACCGAGTTGACGATCGCAAACAGCGCGCCTGCGATGCCGCCGGCGGCAGCGATAGCTCCGCCTTCCTCGAATATCTCGGGCGCATAGGCTTCGTACGCGAACCACCACTCGAACAATCGCCAAGGCAGATAGACGCGATAGCCGACGATCAGGAACCAGGGTTCACCGAGGCGCTGCTGATAGCCGAGAGCTGCGGCGGTCCATTGCGTCGCGCCCCAAGTCGACACCACAACGATGCCGAACACGACGGCGATCTGACCGACATAGATTTTCGCTGGAAACATCCGGCTCGCCCCACTCACTCACCCCTCGTGAGCGGCGCGATGAAAGGGGCCAATGCGCGTTGCGTTCAATCGAAATAAAAATCGCTTCCGGGAAGCGAGAGCAATTTCGATCAGGCGTGCGAAGGTGAGAAGGATCTGCATCCAGTCTCGGCGAGGATGATCCAGCGCTTCAACAGAAGGTGAGCTACTGGCTTAAACTGGATGACCCTTGATGCGCTCAGGAGCGTGCGCGACGCAGGTAGCGGAGATCAGCGACTGAACCCGCCAAATGGCCAATTCATGGGCCGGACGCGCCGATTCGGCCTCAAATTCAGGGTTAATATTCGTTATACTCATCTCGCAAAGTGAGTATAAGCAGGCTGGACGCTAGGTTCCGCGCCCATTATACTCAATCCGCGAACTGAGTATAAACGCGGAACCGACTATGCCAGCCCCTTCCCTGGTTGCCCAGACGACCTATGCTGAGCTCTTGGAGCGCTCCGCCAATGCCGCTTTCCAGGAGGCCTTCGCTGACAACGGCTCGTTCACGGCCAAGAGCATCAATGGCCGCAAGTATTGGTACTTCCAGACCGGCACCGGCGCCGAGCGGTCGCAGCGCTATGTCGGGCCGGAGACGCCGGAGCTGGTCGAGCGCATTGCGCACCACCAGGAAGTTCGCGAAGACGAGCGCGAGCGCCGGGCGCTTGTGTCCACCCTCGTCCGCTCGTTCAGCTTTCCTCGCCCCATTCCCGAGATCGGCGACGTCATCGCGGCGCTTGCCAAGGCCGGCGTGTTCCGCCTTCGCGGCGTGCTCGTTGGAACGATCGCCTACCAAACCTATGCTGCCATGCTTGGCGTTCGCCTCTCCGCCGGCTCGCTCCAGACGGGCGACGTCGACATTGCTCAGTTCAAGAATGTCTCGGTGGCGGTCGAGGACTCCACGCCGCCCGTTCTGGAAGTGCTGAAGGAAGTCGACAAAACCTTTCGTCCCGTTCCTCACGTATCTGATGGCCGGCGCGTCACCAGCTATGCGGCCAAGGGCGGCTTGCGCGTCGACTTTCTCACGCCGCATCGGGGCAAGGAGACTGCTCGCCCCCAAAAGCTACCTGCCCTGAACACGGACGCCCAGCCGCTGCGCTTCCTGGATTTCCTGATCCGCGATCCCGAGCCCGCGGTCATCCTGCATGGTGCCGGCGTCTCCGTGCACGTGCCGGCTCCGGCACGCTATGCCGTCCACAAACTCATCATCTCCCGCAGGCGCCCGGAGGGGCTTGCAAAGCGCGACAAGGACCTGCAGCAGTCCGAGGCCTTGCTTGCGGCCCTGGCCGACAAGCGGCCCCAAGAGCTGAAATCGGCCTGGGAGGAAGCTCACGATCGCGGTCCCAAATGGCGCCAGTTGATGCTCGAAGGGCTCGCTTTACTTTCGGCCTCCGTTCGGGACGCGGTGCTCAAGACCATTGGCGCGCCTCGCTCGATCATTCCGGGCCTCGATCTTTCCTTCGACAATCCCCCTGCTCGCTATGACTTCAGCCGCGACGTCGTGACGTTCCAGGGAAAGGAGCTCGGCGGAACGGTCAATTGCGCAGTCAGCCGCGAAGCGCTGGACGACCATTTTGGTGCCGATGGTCTCGGGCAAGAGGGCCGAGTGGAAGCATTCCTCAAGAACCGGTCGAGGATCGAGGAGATCGCTCACGCCAAATATCTCTCCTCGCCGGTCGACGAGCCCGGCGCCGTCCTGGTCAAGACATCCGACGTCGACAGTTTCTCGACGCGACGAGCGCCCAAACGGAAGTGAGTCTCCCCTCACCGTCCAATCCCGCGCTTGATGCCGATCGACCAGGATATGCCCTCTCCGCCGACCTGACCGGTGACCAATTGCCCGCGCGCTCGCTCCAGCACCGGGCGCCACGGCACCAGCACGAACTCGTGCGATCGCTCGATGAGGGCGAACCTCCCGCTGTTCAGCGTCAGCATGCGCCGATAGACGCCGTCGATCTTGTCGCCGGTCTTGGCATCGACATGTGCAAGGCCGGTGCGCGCAGATATATCGGCCGCTGTCCGCGCCAGCTCGCGCGCCTCGAGCGTCTCGAGCATATTCCGCGCGAAGCGCATCTGACCACCCTCCTCTCGCGCCAGCCCCTGCTCGATCAGCCACTGCCGCCTTGCTCGCAACGCGGTGTCGACTTCGGCGCCAAAGCCGGTTGACGCGAGCTCATCGCGCTCCTTCCCAACGAGCTTGCGATCAAGCCAGGTCGCGCCGAGTGCCTGCGGCAAATCTTCAAGCCTTTGCCATGACAGCACCGCGACCCGCACAGGATTGCGCGATTGCTGGAGTTTCTCGTATCGAAGCGCCCGGTCCAGATAATCCCGCCCCACGCTCCAACTGCCATCGGCAAGACGGCTGACCGTCCCTTCGCGCCGCATCGCCTCCAGACGACGGACGTGGGCTCCGACAAATTCGCCCGATGCTTGCGGGTCGAATTCCCGATGCAGACGGTCACTGTAGATGCCGCCATGGCCCGCAGCGATCTCCGCAATCGTCCGATCGATCGCGCGCGGTTCCGCGCCGCGCGACCTGAGCTCCAGAATCGTGTTCCGGGCGGGCGGATCTTCGTTGGCACCGATGGCACCAATCTCGGCATAGTGCGTCCGTCCGTCCACCCCATCGATCACGACATAGCGGCGCTCCGTCAGTTCGTCCGCAAACCCCTCGCCAACGACCCGCCCCACCAGGCGATGAGCGCTTCGTTCCGGATCAAAGATCGTGTAGTCGCCAGCCGCCCGCGAAATCCCTGCCGCGGCCATCTCGCGGTGCATGGTCTTGATGATGTCGCCTCGTTCCCCCATCCGTCTGAGCCGGGGCTCCAACTCGGAGTTGATCTGCCACCGGCCGGGCTCGCTCTCCTCGGCCAAGCCCATGCGCTCCAAGGTTCGCAGCCGCCCGATGCGCGCCGTTTGCCAGGCAGGCTCCCGTCCAGACAGCGCCCCCAATTCAAGAACTCCGCCCGGAGCATCTCGCAGGATGCTCCGGTCGAGCCGCGTCAGCCGCTCGACCGTGACCTCCTGCTGAAGCTTGCGCGCGACCTCGATCTCTGTTTCAGGGCCGAGCTCTCGCGTGATGAGCTCCGCTGCCCGCGACCGAAAGCCATGAGCGATATAGTCGCGTGCGATGACGAGGTCGTTTCCATCGCAATCCTTACCGCGCAGGACGATGTGCGTATGAGGATGGCCGGTGTTGAAATGATCGGCGGCGACCCAGTCGAGCCTGGTTTCGAGGTCCTGCTCCATCTGCCGCATGAGGTCGCGGACGAAGGGTTTCAGGTCGGTGAGCTCCGCGCTGTCCTCCGGCGCGACGATGAACCGGAACTGGTGGCGATCACCGGCGCTGCGTTCCGCAAAAGTCTTGCCATCGGCGTGGTCATCGCCGGCGTCATAAAGCTCCCCTGGCTCGCCCTCGCGTGTGACGCCGTCGCGCTGGACATATCGCAGGTGAGCTCGGACACCACCCGTGTCGCCCGACTTGATCCGCACGATCCGTGCCTTGACCACGACACGACGTTGGCCCGGGCTTCGTCCGCGCTCGGCCAGCACAGTTCCTTGCGCGCGGCCGCGGCCGATGCGGCCGCCAGAAAACGACGAACCGGCGCGCGCACTGGCGCCAGCCTTGGCCGCCTCCTGCCGGACGCGTCGAAGATAGCTCGTCGTTCTCCTGGCTCTGCGGTTGCCGATCCGCCCAAGCTTCACTTCGAATTCGTCGTCGATTTCTCGCATGGCCCTGCATCCGACGTTTGAATGAGCCCGCGATATGTGAAGCCGAGGCGTGTCCGCCAAGACGCAGACGCAATTACGCAGGAAGGCCATTGCGTTGGATCGAACGTGGTGACAGCGACGATCCAGCTAGCGCCAAATCTTGGATGTGCAGACAACGGCTTAGGCGCTCCATAGCGCCAGTGCTTTTATCTTGCCCTCCCGCTTCCCGGCTGGTTCCCAGGGCCCAACTTCCAAGCCAACAGACCTCGGTACTCGCGGCGATTTGCGATAGCGATCGTTACCCGAAGGGCCGAGACACCCGTAGGGTGGCTCGGTGAGGAGCGAAGCGACGAGTAGAGCGCGGGCCGAAGGCATCGCCCGTATGCCATCAGCACGTTATTATCGCACTCCTCAGCGAACGAATCCCGGCGCTTCTACGGACTAAGAATAAGCCGGCCCCTCTCGAAACGCCCAACATTGGACAAGCAGCAGGGGCAACAGTGATCTATTGTAGGGATATGGTCCGGTACTTAACCGCGACGTGATGGAGATATAGAGTTGACGCAGTCTTCCGGAAATGGAGCGGACGCCGAGTTGCTCGCCGAAGCCCTGGCCGCGCTTAGCGAGTTGGTCTCGCGCGCGCAGGAAGCGACCGACGCGTCGTTCGACGACGGCCATTCGGTTGATACATGGAAGAGCGAAGAATTCCGCGCCGCGATAGAGCGTGCCGAAGTAGTGATCGCGAAAGCGAAGGCTCCAAAAGCTGTTGCCGAGGCTAAATAGGAGTTGGTTCGGCCGACGCCTCTTCAGCAAATACCCGGACCGAGAGCGTTAAGCTCTCCAAGAAATCACGGTCGACCTGCGCAACAGCGCGCTGAAATTTGTCGCGTGCCCGGACGTCGGGCGAACGAAACAGGGATGCGGCCCTGTCTCGCTCAGATGGTTGTCATGCAGCCGAATTCGCCTGAGCAACCGCTAGCGCTTGGAGCGCAAAGGCCCAAGTTCAGCAAACAAGTCCGCCTGGATGGGACGCCCGTCAAACCGAATTCCAGCCTTCGCTTTGGCCTCGACCTCGGCAATTATCGCGTCTTGCCGCTCCACTGGCACACCCTTTTCGCTCCACAACGCGCGCAATTCGGCCTCTGGATCGGTTGGCATTTGAGGCTTGTTGCGAGGCATCTCCTCGAAGTTGGCGCAGACGATTTCGACATTGGGCGCGATGCCCTTCCATGCGTCACGATAGTAGGAACAGTCTACCCCGCAGCCCGCTTCGAGCTGAATTCCGGTCTGCTCGGCGAATTTGAGATAGTCTGCGCTTTTGCGTTCGCGGTAGCACTGGACGCCACTATATTGAAACGGCGCAGACGTCTGCGGGATGATGAACGTCCCATAATCCGCCATGTCGGATGCGATATCGATCAGGTGAAACTCAAACGAACGCCCGGTGTAGCGCGGTCCGCCTGCGATCCTGGGAGTGGCGCCGAACGGGGGATTTGCGATCGCGCAACCGAAACGACCCAGGCTTGAGAAGTCCAGATCGAACACGTCAGCACAAATCCATTTGGCCTCCGGCAGCACCTTGCGACCGACTTCGATATAAGAAGGATTGCGCTCGATACAGACGATTTCTTGCTGCGGCTCATCACGGCCACGTGCGTAGTATGCCCTCCAATAGACGTGAAATGCGAGCGCACCGATCCCAGCGCAAAGGTCGACAATCCGGCCGCCGCAAGCATCAATTGCGAAATCTCTGGCAAGCCCGAACGGGGTGAAGAACGCGCCAGCCGATCCGTTGATATGGGTTGCGCCCTCGTGCCAGTTCTCGAGCACAAACACACGCTCATCGTATGTAAGGACGTCTTTCTTAAGCAGTTCAACAGCCGCAGCATGTGCCTTGGCCTCTGGCTTCGTAAGCTTTGCCATCGTGATGTCTCGCTTGTAGGCCCTCGAATGGGCGCTGGATGATCGGCGCGGCGCGCATGGCCTTCCGCCATGCCGCCTGCCCGTCGGCGAGACCGGGGTTTCGGGGGCAAGACCTTGTTTCGGCGCCGGCGTAGCGGCGCGAATCCGATGGTGCGCAACGCGGTTGCACCGAGCCGCGAAGCGCGACGTGCGACCGACTTGCTGCACCTGAGGACGAAAGAAGGTCTTGCAGGGGTGAAGGGGCAGCGCCCCTCAAGTCCCCCCTTTCAAGAGAAAAGCGCCTTTTCGCAGCCAAGGCTGCGTGAGCTGTTGCGAGCTCAAATCGTCTGATCAACAACGCTGTGGTCCGAAGGGGCCGTCCCCGGAGGCTCTGTCAGCCCTGGAAGAACTCGCCTGCCAGCGTTACGCGCGATGCTCGCGATCACGGCTTGAGCCGGGCGAAAAAACGACGGGCGCCGCCTTGCTTCAGACGCGCGCCCGTCGTCGCCGGCGGTTCACATGTCCGGATTCCAGGTCCAGAGCGGCCGTGCCACGCCCAGAATGTCGCAGCGAAGAACCGGTCCGAAGTACCGGGAGTCGAACGAGTGCGGGTGCGGCTGCAGCAGGAAATACTCTCCCTCGACGAGCCTCATGCAGCCGTTCCAGGACGGGAGCGGCGCTCCCCGTTTGTCCTTCTCCAGCACCTCGGCAACGACCTTGCCGTTAATGGAGATGGCGTCGATCGGCTCCTTCGTGCGACAGACTTCATCTCCACCGAGACCTTCGACCCGCTTCAGAAGCGGCACCGGCGTCGGCAGGATGCTGTGCGCGATGATCAGAAGTTCGATTGCGGCGGTCGGCTTGTAGACAGCGAGTTCACCGCGTCCCGGCAATCGCTGATCCAGATAGTAGAAGCCTAGCTGCGCGCTGCCCGAGGCATTGTAGATGAGGAGCGGCACCGCGGGCGCGGAGGACATCAGAAGCATGATGATGCCGGCGCACATGGCCGAAAGCGTCGTGGCCTGGCGCCACAGTCTTGCGCGATCAATTCTCATCGGAGGTCGACCTCCGCTTGTTGGCCTTCGACCATTCGACGAGGTCTTCGATGTGGTAGCGGACATAGCGCCCGTGCTTGCGGTATTCAGGCCCTCTGCCGTGGACCCGCATTTTCTCCAGCGTGTTCTTGGTGAGGCGCAGCCAGGCGGCTGCCTCCACCGTGTTGAGGAACGGCTTGTCCGGTTCCTTGTCGTCAGTTTTCGCCATCAGTCCAACTTCCCCTTTCGCACCTCGCACAACCACGAGATGCAAGAGCAAGCGTCGTCACATCAGGCGAGGTTTGGGGAGTGGCGAAGACGTTGACCGTCGTTCCGACATCCCGCGCGAGCCAAGCTCGTCAAGCAAGGATGGCGCGACCGGTTGCCGCGATTAGGACAGCATTCTCTCAGGCGAGCGCTTCGACGGAAGAATGTTCTAGCCGAGGAGGCTCAGGTAGCCGCCTTTCATCAATTCATTGCCTTTGGCGACAAGTCGCCGCACGCGGTCCTTCAAAAACTGACTGGGACCGTGCCAGTCCTCGGCGACCTTGTTTTCGCCGAACAGAGCGATCGCGATCTGGCGATAGGTTCTTCCTATCAGGCTTTCATCAAGTGCGATCAGGGCCTGATGCAGACGCTCGTTGCTTGCGCACATTAGAACCTGTCCAAGCTGAGGGGCAGGTTCAGTGAGACGCTGAAGGCGATTGAGGAGTTCGGCATGAGTTGCGATATCACCGAGATCGTGCAGCTCGAAGACAGGCGCAAACGGCGCGGTCAGCAGCTGGAGGCCACGGATTTCGAGGGGGACATGAAGGCCCCTGCCCCTGAGCAGCACCCGTGAAATGCCATCGGTGCCGATCACGGCGCATCGGTCGGCGTTGAAGTCGGAAAGGCGATACACCTTCTCGTCGTCATGCCCGCTCGGCGTCCTCGCGTTCAACCGCACCACGCGCTTGAGCGCGTTTGCATGCCAGAATACCGGCGCCTTGTCCGGCCCGAGCGCGGGATGGGCGAAGGCATGAAGACCCCATTTCTCCGCGCGTGGAAACCGCCGCGGCAGGCGCAGAAGCTGGGTACCGTCGTTGAGCGTCACACACGACAAATGCCTTGGCACGGCGCGTCGCCACTCGGCGACGTAGTCCCTGTTCCGGCGCAAGAACTCCCACGCCCAGCCGCAGCCATCGCGGCACACGGGGTCGCGGGAAGCAGCTTGATGCCGGGAGTACCGGCACGACGCGGTCACCAGATCGTTCAACGGGCCACACCTCGCGTTTATTCTGGCTGCGTTTCAACCCCAAATTGTGGCAAGAGAACGGCCCCCGCAAGCGGCGCTTGCGAGGGCCGGTCGGCGTCAGTCGGCAGGATTCCAGATCAGGGCGAACACGCTGTCGTCGTCCTGGCCGGCGGCGCGGCCGAGATTGGCGTAGAGCTTGCGCGGACCGAACTCGGGCGCCGCCAGCGACAGGCTCACATACTCCTTGCGGCTGTTCTCGCCGCGGCGGATCCAGCCTGCGCCGATCTCAACGCCCTGGGTGAAGACGCGGAAGTCGGGATGGGTCTCGGCGCTCTTGTCCCGGTTCGGGATGATGTCGATGTCGGCGCGGATCGAGACAGTCTTGAGCTGGCCCTTGTAGCTGCCGTTGTCGTTCTTGGTGACGTATCCGATGGCGGTCATGGTCTTATCCTCTTTGTTGTTCGCGAGGAGCCGATCCCCTCGCGATGGCGAGACCGTGATGGGAAGCGAAACGCCTTCGAACCCGCGAGCTTTCGCGGGGCGGAGCGCATGCGGAGCACCTGAGCTGACGGCTTTTTTGGAGCGAAGCGGCCGCGAGGAGCCGGACTTGTCCGGCGGGGAAAAAAGCCGGCGGCGATGGTTTTGGCAGGCGGAGCGCTTCCCATAGGTCTCTTCGCCACGCGCAGGAGATCGGACCCGCTAACAACAAAGAGGGCAAGACCCGGCCGATCGGCCGGCAGAAGATGCGACAACAGCTCCAAGGGCCAGCTCAAGACTGTCTCGATCTTGGCCAGAGATTGCCGGATCGATCGGGGCAAGAACGCCGGGACCCATCCCGACTTCCGCGTCTTTATCCGGAGTCTCGAGATCGGCTGGAGCCTGGATTCAGGCGGGGGTAGCAGCGGCAAGGGAGCGTGTGAGCCTGTCGCTGGCGGCGCCAGAGTTCGGTCCGCGCAAGCTCTATGCCAATCTCGGTTGCGACGTTGACGGAGACAGCGCTTTGCGAGTTTGCCAGCCTGGGAAGCCTGCGGACTGATGCCGATCGGCCTTTGAGCGCGCTTGCGGGGGCCGTTCTCTTGCCCAGGCCACGCATTCGCCGAGAGGAGAAAAGACTCGAACAATCGAAGGCGGACGCGTTGAATGTCTGGAATGTCAATTTTGCAATTCGGTGTTACATTTTTTCTTGCGTGTGCCGATTCTGACGGTTCGCGCAATTGAGTGGTTTATCTTTGCAAACATTGACGGAGGGCTCATGGCCAAGAAGGCGAAGAAGGCAGCTAAGAAGACCACCGCGAAAAAAGCCAAGAAGAAAAAGAAGTAGGCCTTTCGCTGACCAGCCTCGTTCCTACCTGGATATCTCTACCGCGCCTTTGACTCTGCGCGAGGTCGATTGAGCCAATTTGGTGGGAACGGGTCGCGCTAATGGCTAAGCCGGATCGGAAGCGCCGCTTCGCGCAACACGGTCCGGCTTTTCATTTTGCCGTCAGGTCTAGGGGGATGCTGACAGGTCCGATGCGGGTCTGCGAACCTTGCGTTTCCCTGGAAGTCTCAATCGGTCAATTGAGCGCGCTCACCATGCTCGGCAGGACCCTCGACAGCAACACCGCGGTGGACGTCAGGGCCGATAGACAGACAGCCGCCTGAGCGAGGCAGATGCGCCTGAGCTTCACCGAATGCGGCTCGGGAAATCCCCTGAACGGGCTTACCATCGTCGGCTCCATGATGCGGAGGCAGCATTGGCTTGGAGTCGAGCTATAGGATGAGTCGCGGCCGTGCCGGCTGGCTATATTTGCAGGCCCACAGATTGACTCCGAGGCGACTCGGCACAGGCAAAATAGGGGCGCGAGGCAAGTCCTCGCGCCCGAATCGAACCGATTAAACTCAGGTAAACAAAGTGTTAACGCTCTCCGCCGTGCGGGCGATTTCGAAAGCCTTGGTGGGGTCGTAGTGGCTTGGCGGAAACGCCATGTAGCGCGGCACGAAGCCCTCCACGCGCTCCCGTCCCTCGCCGTTCAGGCAGTCGCGAATGATCTTCTTCTGCACCTTGCCGGTCTCGGAGACATTGCCGTCAGCCGTCACCTGGCCCGCGAGTTCAGCGAGCAGCGCATTGATCGCGGCGCGGTCCTTAAGCAGGTCGAGGAAAGCGTCGTCCAGTCTCCACCACCGCGTGACGTCGGGCTTGATCACGAGGCCCGCGGCCTCCGTCAGCGCCGATCCTGCGGCAAGCGTCTCGGCCATCGCGAGCGCGATGACCTTGAGCACTGCATCGTCGGGCAGCGCCAGCAGCCGAGCGAACAGGCTTGCCCCTGTATTGGCATCGCCATTGCCCCGTGTGAGGGTGCTGTAATAGCTCTTCTCGATCTGGAGCAGGTCAAGCACCGCGTCGCGCTCGGCCGTGAGCGCGGCCTGCGCGGGGCTGCCGGCAAGGCTTTCCGCGGTCGTCTCCTTGTCAGCGCGCTGCGGATCGGGCTTGACGCTCCAGAGCGGAGAGCCGGCGATCATGTGGGCGGCAGCAAGGCGCAGCGCGATGGCCGGATAAGCGAGCAACTCGGCGCGGACGATGGCATGTCGGTGCAGTGCCAGATAGTTCTCGGCGGCCTTGGTCAGCTCGGCCTTTGCGGTGGACGTCCCACGCTCGCCATCGCCTCCCCGGCGGTTTTCATCGGCGGTGTGCGCGTTCTCGTAGGCCCGGTAGCCTTGATGGACCTCGGCCTCGCCATTGACTCGGACCTCGATGAAGGCCTCACCGCCCTCCTCCAGCTCGGCCTCGTCATATTGCCATGCCGGGAAGCGCGTTCCCTTGTCGAGCACGGTGACCGTCCACCCTTGTCCCGCTAGCTCATCCCGCAGGTTAGCTATAGCTGCATTCTGCAAGGCCCAGAAGGCGTCGGCATCGGCGAAGTAGCTGACGTCGCCGAAGAGGTCCGCGATCATATCGCCCTTGTACGCATCGAGCGGAAACTTCGCCACGCTGGTTGCGATTTGGTCGGTGCCGAACAGCCATTGCCTGAGATCGCGGCCTCGTGGGGCGCCTTCGTCGCTTGCCGGGTCCTTCTCGGCCGCAAATGCTGTGACCCAGTCCTTCTGCTGGCGCCGCGTGGCGGAGGCGAGCAGTTGCAGCTCCTCGGCTTCGATCTCGCCGTCGCGGTAGGCGTCCTTGATGGCGCTGTGGAGCGAAGCGAGCGCAAGGCGCTGTTTGACATAGCGTTCGGTCTGGCCGAACGTCCGCGCGATCTCGGCGACGCTACGCCCCTGTTTGAGGAGCTTGGCGAAGGCCTCGTATTCCTCAAGTTCATCCATGCCGGCGCGCGCCACGTTCTCGATCAAGGATGCTTCCATGGCGTCCGCATCGCTGTCGCCGACGGCGACCGCGCAGGGCAGCAAGACCTCGCAGGTCGCGACACCCTGCTCTTCGGCGACCTTGCTTGCGGCAAAGTAGCGGCGCCGGCCCGCGACGATCTCGAACGTCTCGCCGTGAGGCCGGACCAGCAAGGGCTGGAGGACGCCGCGCGCGCGGATCGACGGGAGGATATCGGAGATGTCGGGGGCTTTCCGGCTGTGACGGACGTTGACGCTTGCGATCTTGAGATCGCTCAGGGCGATGTTGCGCAGTTCCATTTTGGTTTCCTTTCGTTTGCAGAGACGGGCTCGGCTGGTTGCGTGGGGGCCTCGTCGAGAGCCCGATGTCGAGAGGCGTTGGGGGTGTCGGCTTGCGAGCCGCGGCGGCTGACCGAGCCGCTGGCGCGGACGCGGCGCGGAGAACGTCGGCCGCAGCTAACCTGCGGCCCTCATCTCGCCCGTGGGCATTGGCGTGTGCTGGTCATCGAATCGAGCCAACTCGGCCTCGTGTTCGTGCCCGGCGGCGGCGATGTCGTCGCCGAACGCAAGCAGGAAATCGGCGGCCTTGCTCGCCTTGCTGGCGGCGCGGAAGATCGCGCGGTTATCCTCGCGAAGCACGTTCAGCCATGAGCCCAAATAATCGGCGTGGCAGACGGAGGGTCTGATGGATAGGGCAGCGCAAACGAACGCTGCAGTCAGTTCGGCGACCAGTTCTTCATTGGCATAGGGCTTTGAGCCAAAGCTGCCGGAGAGGTCGCGGTTCAAGCGGCGCGGATGGCCGGTCCAGTGCCCAAGCTCGTGAAACAGCGTTCGGTAATAGTTGATCTGCTCGAAAAAAGCCGGTTGCGGCGGGATATGGACGGTATCGTCCGATGGTTGGTAGAACGCCTTGGCGCCGCCGATGCGGACATCGGCGAGCGTCGCGGCGGCCAGCGCCTCGGCGTGCGGCACGATCTCGCGCTCGGGCAACGGCGGCCGCGCGACGATGCAGTGATCCGGCAGGTTGTCGCATTGATCGACGTTGAAGACAGTATAGCGGCGGAGAAAAGGAACGGACGCCTCTTCCTTTGCCGGCTGGTCGGGACTGGCGCTGGTAGCGCCGCCCTGATCGCGCTTGGGAACGAAGCGATCGGCATAACAAACGGTGACGCCGTGTTCGCCTTTGCGCACGGTGCCGCCGAGGCTGGACGCTTGGCGGAAGGTGAGCCACCGTTGGGAGGCAAAGCCGCATTCAAACAGCCGGCCCCAGAGGATCAGGACGTTTATCCCGGAATAAGCCTTGCCTGTTGCCGCATTCCGAGGCAGTGCGAAAGCCTGATTGCCGCCCCCACTCCCCCAAGGTCGGGCCCATGGAAAGACGCCCGCCTCAAGATCAGCGATGATGTGGGCTGTGATCTCCTCGTAGAGACTTGCTTTCGGCTTGGTCGCGTTGTTGTCCGATGAACGCTTGGGCATGACAATCTCCGTTCCTTCTCTTCCGCGCCCTGCCCCCGGAAGGCGGGGTGGGCGGCGAAAAGCGACCGGGCAGCCCCGAACTCTGAGGCGGGACGCACCGGAACGGCCGGAGCGACAGCGGAGGACCGCGCTACGGAAGCAATCGTCATTTCGAACTGTGAGGAAGCGCGGTTGCGACTCGCCGGTTCGGGGCTATACGGGAGCGCCGCCCACCGCGCCTGCCGGGGGCAACAAAATGCGCCGGCCGCTTGCGGCCGGCTCAATAAGGAGCTGTTGTTTCGTCCTGTCGGACTGGTCGCGATGCTGGGCGACTTATTCGTTAGAACGCGTGAGCGCGAGCGTCAATTCAAGCGCGGTGTCTCCGCCAGGGATCGAAGCCGAAGGCCGAGACCGCGAAGCGGGCTCGGTTCACGAGAGCCCGGCCCGCAAGCAACGCTTGCGGGAGGCGGCCTACGAGAGCAGGTCCTGAACCTTCCGGCTCACAATTTCATCACCTTTCGACGCGGCCCATTCCAGCAAGGCCTGGCGGACCGTAGTTGCGAGAATTCCATGATGCGCAAGCCGCGCGAGAACAAGGGCTCGATCAGATTCATGGCGGGCAATCGACAGATCCGAGAGCACTCGCATCTCATAGCCGTGTTTAGCTCCCTGCAAAGCCGAAACCAGCACCTCTTCATCCAGAAACGTACCGCCCAGGAAAACAACGCCAACGTCCAAATGCGCCAGTCGCTCGGCAAGTCGCGCATCGCGCCACATCGATAAGATGTCGACATCGAGATGATCGATCGCCGAGGCAATCTGGTTGGGCAGGAATGCCTGTTCGTACTCACCAATCGCTATTTGCGGAATTGCAAAAAATTCCTGACAGGCAGGGAGCAAGGACATGTTGGCGCGGCGCCACCCGGCGAACGCCTCCACAGCGTTCGGAGCGGCTCCCCGCGTAACGTTCAGCAAGAGGATGCAACTATGACGGGGATCGGCCAACATGACGCACGTCCTCCGCCGCAAACGCGCCGCCGATCATGCCGCCCTGCGCTCGGCACTGGGAATGACAAGCACGGGTCCCTCGAGGCCAGCTTGGTGGTACATGGCTTCGAGCGCGCTGTCGCAATCATGGAGAAGCCCCGCAAGCGCTGTGGTCTGTCCGAGCGATTGCGGCTCCGCCAATCGTTCGATCGGCCACCCTGCCCGCCTCAGGATCCGCTCCATGCGGACATCCGTGACAGTGGCAATCGCTCGCGCCCCTCTCGCCCGCATCGCCTCGATCATCGCAGCGAACAGAACGAAGGTCGCGCGATTGAGGTTGCCTCTGCCGACCTCGACGGCGCGTTCCGTGTCGACGCAGAAACGCGAGCTTTCGAGGACATCGTCGCTGTGCGGCGCTCGCTTGCCGCCGAGCAGGAAAGGAAAGGTATCGGCGAGCATGTTGGGCCCCGTCGACGGCAGCAACCGGACACATCCCAGCACTTCGTTCGCATCGGAGATAACGAGGAGATAGGTCGGATTGAGCGCATCGTAGATGTCGATCTCAAGATCGCCAGACACGGAGACGGTCCAGTCGAGACGCTCCTTGAAGACGCGTCGGCGCAGGCGAAACATCTCCGCCAGCAACGCAAGATGGGGGCCGGCGTGACGGTGATCGAGGGAAAGGACGTGCATGAAGGGCTCCATTGCGAGAGGGAGCTCACCTCAGCAGAAATCCAAACCTTTAGCGCCTGTGCCTTTTGACAGGTCGGTGGGAAAGATCAGGAAGTTTCGGCAAGTTTTAGCAAGCAAGCGGCATCGCTTCCAGACAAAGCACTTCGAGCCTTCGAGAAGGACGCTCAGCCTCGTGAATTCTGTTTAGGGCAAGAGACCTCGGCGAACCGCCTGTGCCACGGCGTGCGCAATGGTTACGGCGCCGAGCTTTCGGCGCGCATTCTCGAGATGAAACGCGACCGTTCGCGACGTGATACCGATGAGCACCGCCGCCTCCGCTAGCGTCTTGCCGCGGGCCGCCCAGGCCAGGCATTGCCGTTCGCGCTGACTGAGAGCGCAGGCATTTTCTACGGCCAGAGGGCTCGCAACTATCCGTTCGGAAAGATGCGCTTGAAAGTAGATCCCGATGAGCTGCACGATGTCACCCGCGCGAGCCAGAACTCGGTCGGGCTTCATGATCGGATCATCCGTTGCCAGAGTGAAGGCCGCCATCTGCCCGAATCCGCTTCTGATCGGTACGGTGATCCCAGACTTGATCCCGAAAGTAGTCGCCTCTTCGAAGAACCTACGCTGCTCCTTGTTGGGTCGCAGTGCCGATCCTTGAGTCCCCCAGCTGAAGATGCCGCGCTCGGCGCGGGCGCGCTGAATAACAGGATCAAGGCCGTGGTAGTTTAAGCGAAGGTAGCGACTGGTCCAGGACTTCGGGTAGGAAGAGATCAAACTCGGCTGGCCGTCGCCTACGCGCAAATAGGCGAACCAGCGAAATCCCAAGCCATGCGCGGCGCGAGATGCTGTACGTTCGAACTCGTGGTCATCTCTGGCTGTCAGGATGGCATCGACGAATTCCTCAAATAATTGATCCGCCCATTTCATCTCAATTTCAACAGAAGCGTCCTTTCAGCCTCTTCGGAACATACCCGAGGTTCTGCTCGAACCTGCTGTCTCCAGCAGAATTCGGCTGATCGGGACGGCAGATGGCGCGGCCGCCGACGGCGGCCCCGCCTTTTGATGTCCGCCGCTTCAGTCAATTCAGAGTTTGGTGCGTTCAGACTTTGGATCATACATAGGCTTCGACGAAACCTCGGCTGGAAAGCGCTTTCCCGCAATTTCGATCTCGTAGGTCGATGACAAGACGTCGGCCTCGGTCTCTCCTTCGCAAGGCACGTAGCCCAGACCGATCGCGCCGCCGAGATGATGGCCATAGTTGCCCGAGGTGATGATAGAAACGATCCGGCCGTCGCGGATCACGGCCTCGTTGTGGAACAACAGCGGCTCAGGATCGCGGACCCGGAATTGCATCAGCCTTCGCTTGAGGCCCTCTTCCTTTCTGCGCAGCACGGCGTCTCGGCCGATGAATGGTCCCTTGCCGGTTTTCACCGCGAAGCCCAAGCCGGCCTCGAGAACATGATCCTCGTCCGTGATGTCGTGTCCGAAATGGCGGAAGGCCTTCTCGATGCGGCAGGAATCGAGCGTATGGAGACCGCAAAGCTTGAGGCTTGAGTCCGCTCCGGCTTCCTCGATAGTTTCGAAGACATGGGCCGCCTGGTCTGTAGAGACATAGATCTCCCAACCAAGCTCACCGACGTAGGTGACGCGATGGGCGCGCGCAAGGCCCATGCCGATCTCGATCTCTTGCGCCGTCCCGAAGGGAAACGCTTCGTTCGAGAAGTCCTGCGGGCTGATGCGGGTGATGACCTCGCGCGCCTTTGGACCCATCAGGACGAGTACCGATTCCGACGCCGTAACGTCGGTGATCACGACGAACTCCTCGGAATGAAGCTGCTTGCGCAGCCAGGCGAGGTCCCGCTGGAGCGTCGCGCCTGGCACTACGACGAAGAAGGTTTCTTCCGAGAGCCGCGTTACGGTCAGATCGCTCTCGATTCCGCCACGGGCGTTCAGCATCTGCGTGTAGACAAGGCGGCCTGGCGCGACGTCCATCTGGTTGGCGCAGAGTCTTTGCAGAAAGGACAGCGCATCTCTGCCCTCGACACGGATCTTGCCGAACGAGGTCATGTCGAAAAGGCCGACGCCGTTGCGGACGGCGAGATGCTCGTCGCGCTGATTGTCGAACCAGTTCTGGCGCTTCCAGCTATAGCGATATTCCCTCTCCTGGCCCGGCCGCGCGAACCAATTGGCGCGCTCCCAGCCCGCCGTCTCTCCGAATACGGCTCCGCGGGCCTTGAGGTGTTCGTGCAGCGGCGAACGTCGTACGCCGCGCGAGGTCGCCATCTGCCGGAAGGGAAAATGATCCGCATAGAGCAGTCCGAGCGTCTCGCTCACCCGCTCCTTCAGGTAGCGCCGGTTCTTCTGGAACGGTTGGGCGCGCCGGATGTCGACCTCCCAGAGATCGAAGGGCGGTACACCGTCGTTCATCCATTGCGCCAGCGCGAAGCCTGCACCTCCCGAGGAAACGATGCCGATCGAATTGTAGCCGGCGGCGACCCAGTAGCCCTTCAACTCCGGCGCCTCGCCGAGATAGTAGCGGTCGTCTGGAGTGAAGCTCTCGGGGCCGTTGAAGAAGGTGTGGATGCCGGCCGTCTCCAGCATCGGCATGCGGTTCACTGCTTTCTCGAGAATTGGCTCAAAATGCTCGAAATCGTCCGGCAGTTGATCGAAACAGAAATCCTCTCTGATCCCTCCCATGCCCCAAGGCTTGGCCTTCAACTCGAAGGCACCGAGCAGCATCTTGCCGGCGTCCTCCTTGTAGTAGGCACATTCGTCGGGGACGCGCAGCACGGGCAGACGCGTAAGGTTCTCGATCGCTTCCGTAACGATGTAGAAGTGTTCGCATGCATGGAGAGGGAGCGTCACGCCCGAACGAGCCGCGAGATCCCGGCCCCACATGCCACCGCAATTGACCACGAGATCGGTCTCGATCTCCCCCCTCTCTTCTCCCTGCTGCCAAGACACCCCGGTGACGCGGCCGTTGCGGTCGTTTACCGCCGTGACCTTGACGTTCTCGACGATGCGAGCACCACGTTGGCGGGCGCCTTTGGCCAACGCCATGGCGATGTTGGCGGGATCACACTGACCATCGCGCGGCAAATGAACCGCGCCGACGACGTCGGAGATGTTCAAGTGGGGATACATCTCCTTCACTTGCCGTGGAGAAATTTCCTGGACGTCGACATCGAAGGCACGCGCCAACGTCGCCTGCCGATAGATTTCTTCCTTGCGCTCTTGCGTCAACGCGACCGTGATCGAGCCATTCTGGCGCATGCCGGTAGCGATGCCGGTCTCCTCCTCCAGCTTGACGTAAAGTTCGGCAGAATACTTTGCGAGGCGCGTCATGTTCTGCGTGGCCCGCAATTGGCCGATCAAACCGGCGGCGTGCCAGGTCGTGCCGGAGGTGAGTTGCTTACGCTCAAGCAGCAGAATGTCGGTCCAGCCGAGCTTGGCGAGGTGGTAGGCGACCGAACAGCCTGAGATGCCACCGCCGATGATGATGACACGAGCTTTGGCCGGAAGAGGAGTCATGCGCGAATTCTTTCGTTCTGCGGGTCCCACAACGGCTGGTCGGGCTCGACCCTGGCGCTGTGTCGTTTTCCAAAGATCTCGATATCGAGGATGGTGCCAGGCTCGGCGATGTCAGCACGGATCGTGCCGAATGCGATCGATCGGTCTATGCGGTGGCCGTAGCCACCGGAAGTCGTCTCGCCGACGATCTCGTCGCCATGCCAGACGGGCGACATATAGGGGGCGTCGTACTGCCCCGCGTCGATCGTCAGGACCGCGAATCGCTTTGTTACACCCTGCTGCTTTTCGCGCATGAGCGCGGACTTGCCGAGGAAATCCGGCTTGTCCCATTTCACGAAGCGTTCGAGGCCGTTTTGCAGGACCGTGTAATCGGTTGAAAGATCACTCTTCCAGGCGCGATAGCCCTTTTCGAGGCGCAGCGAATCCAACGCGAACATGCCGAACGGCACCAGCCCGTGCTTCTGCCCCGCGCTCCAGATTGCATCAAAGATCGCAGCCGTGTCGGGGTTTCGAGTGTGTATTTCCCAGCCCAGCTCACCAGCGAAAGAGACTCTGATGAGCCTGCACGGACGCCCCGCAATGACTGTTTCCTGATGGGTCAACCAGCCCTTCGCCAAATCGGCGCGGCTCACTTCGGCCAAGATCGCGCGCGAAGCAGGCCCCGTCAGGATTTGGCACGAGTATTCGTCTGTGACGTCGATAATCGTGATATCGCAGTCGTGTGGGAGGTGCTTTTTGAGCCATTCGCGGTCATGCCACTGCGCCAACGCCGCGGTGATCAGCACGAACGCGTCTTCGTCGAGTGCCATGACCGACATCTCTGTAACGATGCGCCCGTCTTTGTCCGCGAAGT
>NZ_JBBIAR010000056.1:0-61310 GCF_054185165.1 Bradyrhizobium sp. UFLA05-109
CTTTCCTGCAAAATCGAATACTAATCAGGACCAATTCTGCTTATTTCTCAGACCGATCCGTATTCTTCACGGATGACTACGTGAACGGATCCTTCTCGAAAGACGCCGAGCCGGAACTGATCGCCGAGATCGCAGCGAACAACGACCTCGTTCTGACTGCCATCGGCGATTGCGGATCCTGCTGTTCCTGCTGCATCGGTAACGCTTCGAGAAGCTCGGCCTGCCATCGGCCGCCATCATCACCACGGAGTTCGAGAAAGAGACCGTGCTGATCCGGACCGCGATCGGCATGGAAGGCTTGATCCCGTAGTCATCGATCACCCAGGCCGAGATCGAAGCTGGCGCGGCTACGGTCGCCGAGAAGGCACCAAAGGTCTGGCTCGGCAAATAGTCGCCCCCTTCCTCCCGGACTTGGGCCCGGACCTCGAAAGAGCCGGGGCCCTTTTTGCCCTCACTTCAACGACGGTCACCCGCACCGCTGGCCGAGCCCGCCGCCCCGGTAGCGCAACCCCAACTGAGACCGACCTCAAACAGAGTGCTCGGACGGCTCCAACGCTTCTACACGATGTGGTTCGATGGTGTACTCCGTCGGCCAAAACGCGATGGATTGACAAGCTCGTTCGAGCTAAGTCGAGACCACATCTCTCTTCGCCACTGAGCGACGCGCGCAAAGCTCAGACCTACGCTAAACTTCGCTATAGCACCCGGCAGCACTACCCACTCAATCATTTCGGACGACGTTTCATCGTTGATTTGCAAGCACAAATCTTCATGCCTGACGGACAAATCCCGACGGTATACCCGCCCCAATTTTTTGGTCTTGAATTCACAGAAAAATTCGTGCCCCTTGAAATATTGGCAATTCCGCTACCTATCGGAGTCAATCGACTGAATAGCGCTGCGTGCGTAGCCGGGATGGCTACTCCTCGCACTGGCACAGCGTGGCTTGAAATACCGTCAAAGATCAGGAAAGCGCTAGTTCGGTCGTTCAGTGGTCCCTCGCAGGCTCATCGCTCCGCTGCGCGCCAGCAAGGCCGCTGCGCTTGTGGGTGAGGCGAGCGACGGCGGCTCCGAGGGGATGGCTCAACCACATCCATGATCATTTTGCTGAACTTGACGCACAGAACTTTTTATCTGTTTTCGCGATCGGCCGGGACTTCAGGTGCCCCAGCCAGACTCGGCAAACCAATCAACCGCTGGATCCCGAACGGGCATTTCGCCGTGGAAACTGAACGGGGATTGTGCGGCGCCAGAGGTTGCCAAAAATTGCAGCTGCTAAAATAAGAACAGGATTGAGCGAAGCCTCAAAATTTCAACTGAGGCACGGGCCGCGAGTAGGAGCAAGGGGTCCAGCTCTGCGCCTTCAAAGTCCTCGCCATCGAAGGTCCGACCCGCCGCCGCATCTGCGCATGGCGGAACCTTCCCTAACTGCAACGGGAGCCGGTCGGCAGCTCGCTAGACAGCCTTTGTGAGTGCACCATCGATGATGAGGTTGGTGCCGGAGATGCGAGATGCTACCGTGCTCGCAAGAAACACCACGCCGGAAGCGACTTCTTGCGGCGTGCCCATACGCCCGGTTGGATTGAGCGACATTGCAGTCTTGTAGAGATCAGGCATGCCGCGCTCGATATTCTGCCAAATGCCCCCTTCGAAGTAGGTGTTGCCTGGCGACACTGCGTTAACGCGGATTCCCTTGGCGATCAGCTGATTGCTGAGGCCCTTGGCATAGTGGATCAGGGCCGCCTTGAAGGCGCCGTACGACCCGGCGGCGAAATCGACCTCGAAGCCCGACACGCTCGAGACGATGATGATCGACGCGGATTTCGACTTTTCCAGATAGGACAGCGCGGCCGCGACCGAATTGACGGTGTGCATCATGTCGGTGCGGAACGATTTCTCCCAGGTCTCCGGCGTGTCGCCGACCGCCAGCGCGCTCACATTGCAGACGATAGTATCGATGCCGCCGAGTTCGGCGGCGGCCCCATCGATCCAGCCCTTCAACGCGACCGGATCGGCGACATCGACCGCCGTGCCCCACGATTTGACGCCCTTCGCCGAGAGGCTCTTCACGACGTTGCCAACCTCGTCGGCATTGCGGGCGCAGATCGCGACGTTGGCGCCCTCGGCCGCAAATAGCTCGGCGATCGCAAGCCCAATGCCCTTGCTGCCGCCGGTTACGAGTGCGCTCTTTCCCTTCAATCCGAGATCCATGGTCGCCTCCGTTGCTGGTGCGGCGGCCTGCTCGCATGCCGGCAGGCCGCCCCGGTGCGGTTACATCTTCTTCCAGTCTCCGGCGCTTTCGAACGCGGCGGCGGCGCGATAGATCGTCGGCTCGTCAAAATATTTGCCGATCAACATCAGACCGATCGGCAGACCGTTGCTCATGCCGCAGGGAATGCTCATCGCCGGATGTCCGCTGGCGTTGAACGGCGCAGTATTGGGAACCATTTCGAACGCGCGCTGGATGTAGAGCTCGCGGGGCGCGTCTGCGGGCGGTAGCGGCGTCGCCTTCATCGGCAGGGTCGGCATCAGCAGCAGATCGTATTTGGCCAGCGCCTCGTCATAGGCTGCGCGCAGCTTGCGGTTCAAATTCTGCGCCTTAGCGTAGAAATGGCCGCGATAGTGCTTGGTGAAATATTGCCCGAGCAGCATCGTGATCTTGAGGCTGTCGGACAATTCGTCGGCGCGATGCTTCCAGGCGGAGTGGGCGTCCAGCAACGTAGTGTTGTAGAGACCACGCCAGTTCGTCCCCATGCCGTTGCCCTTCATCATGAACTCGGTGGCGCCTTCGGCGGCGATCGGCAGCCAGATCGCCGGCGCAGCGAGGTGCATCGGGATCGAGATTTCCTCGACGGTGGCGCCGAGCTTTCGGAACAAGTCGGCGCCCGCCTTGACCTTGGCGTCGACGTCTGGCTCCGAACTTGGATGCCCAAATCCTTCCCTCACGATGCCGATACGCAGTCCCCTGACGCCGCCTTCAATCTCGTCGTTGTACTTTCCGACCTTGAGAGCGCCCTGCCTCGGATCAAGTCCATCGGGCCCTGCCAGCACCTCCAGCAGCACCGCGTTGTCGCGTACGTTGGCCGTCATCGGGCCGGTGTGGTCGATCGTGAGCTCGATCGGCATCACGCCCGTATAGGGCACGAGGCCATAGGTCGCCTTCATGCCGTAAATGCCGCTGAAGGCGGCCGGAATGCGGATCGAGCCGCCCTGATCGCCGCCGATCGCCATATCGGCCTCACCGGTCGCCACCACCACCGCGCTGCCTGAGGACGAACCGCCGGCGGAGTATCCCATCTTGTGCGGATTGTGCACAGGACCAGCTGCACAGGTGTGGCTGCCGCCGGAGAAGCAGAAATATTCGCAGTGCACCTTGCCAACGATGGTGCCGCCGGCGTCGAGCATGCGGGTGACGATGGTGGCATCCGTATCGGGGATATAGCCCTCCAGCGTCGATGCGCCGTTCATCATCGGGACGCCGGCGAGCGAGATGTTGTCCTTGAGCGCGATCTTCTTGCCGGCGAGCTTACCATTCGGGGCGCCTTTGATTTCGGTCTTGACGTACCAGGCGTTGAACTTGTTCTCCTCGCCCTCGGGGCGATAGCCGGGCGTGCGCGGATATTTCACCGCCGGAACATAGTCCGGCATGGCATCGACCGCATCGTAGGCGGCGTAGTTCGCCTGCATCAGCGCGTCGTAGGATTTGAGCTCTGCATCACCCATGTGCATGCCGAGGTCCTCGGCGACGCTGCGCAGCTGATCGAGTGTGGGTCTCCTGACTACCATGGCTTGGGTCTCCCTCTGGTCATGCCCGCGTGCGGCGGGCCTACGTTGCGATACCGACAAATTCTCCGACGAGGCTTGCGTCGCCGAGCTCGCCTGGTGACACTTCCCGGGTAATCGCGCCTTTCTGGATAATCAGGATGCGCTGCGACAGCGAAGCAATGAAGTCCAGATTCTGCTCGACCAGGATCATGGTGAGCCCGCTCCTGGCTCGCAGCCGTTGCAGGGTATGGACGATCTCGTCGATGATCGAGGGCTGAATGCCTTCCGTAGGCTCGTCGAGCAGGATCAGCCGCGGGTCGCCGCAAAGGCAGCGCGCGATCGTCAGCAATTGCTGCTCGCCGCCCGACAGCGCTCCGCCGGGGCGATCGAGCAACGCCTTCAGGCGGGGAAACTCCTCCAGCACGGTCGCGATGATGTCTTCTTCCACGCCGTCCTGCGTGCTGCAGCCCATGCGCAGATTCTCGTAGACTGTAAGCCCGGGGAAGATCTCGCGGCCCTGCGGCACGTAGCCGAGGCCGAGCCGCGCACGCCGGTAGGGTTCGATCGACGTGACGTCGTCACGGCCGAACATCACACGACCGCTGGTCGCCGGCAAAAATCCCATCAGCGCCTTCAAGAGCGTGGTCTTGCCCATGCCATTGTGGCCCAGAATGCCGATGAATTCGCCCTCATTGACGGAGAAGCTCACCCCGTTGAGGATCGGAATCCGGCCGTACCCCGTTCGCAGTCCCTGTACATCGAGCATCATGCGGCTGCCTGTTTGCCTAGATAGATGTCGCGCACCTGCGGATTGCGCATGATGTTTTCAACGGTGTCCTCGACCAAGACGCTGCCCTGGTTAAAGACCGTGACCTGCTTGGCGATCATGCGGATGAACTGCATGTCGTGCTCGACGACGATCAACGCCTTGGTACGGTTGATCTCGCGCACCAATTCGGCCGTCTTGTTGACCTCCTCGTGGGTCATTCCGGCGGCGGGCTCGTCGAGCAGGATCAAATCGGGATCGGTTGCCAGCACGAGCCCGAGTTCGACCCATTGCCGCTGTCCATGGGCCAGCTGCCCCACCAGACGTTCGGCGGCTTCCGTCAAGCCGACCCGCGCCAGCATCTCGTCGACGACGCGCCTCGCCTTATCGCCGGAATGAAGGCGGTTTGTCGCCAGCCAGATATTTTCCCGTACTGAAAGGCCGTCGAAGACACTCGGCACCTGGGTCTTGATGCCGATGCCGAGCCGGGCGATGTCGTGGGCGTGCGCGTGCGAAATATCCTTGCCGCGGAACAACACCTGGCCATGGGTCGGCTCCAGTTGTCCGGTCAGCATCTTGAAAAACGTGCTCTTGCCTGCGCCGTTGGGACCGATCAGGCAGCGCAGCTCGCCTTCGGCCAACGAGAAATTGACCTGGCGCACGGCGCGAACGCCGCCGAAATGCATGCTGAGATCCTGGGTCTGAAGCAGAGGTGCGGCCATCAGCCCTCCTCCGCCCGCTTAGGCTGTAGCCGCTTCGCCTCTTTGCCACGCGAAGCGAGTAGCGATTGGCCGATATCGCCGAGCGTCGGCACCAGTCCTTTGGGCACCAGCAGCACGAACGCAATCAGGATAATGCCGAAGATCAAAGGCGCGTTGGCAAAGATCTTGGCCCACCAGTCCGAACCGCCGCTGGGCTGGTTGGAGCCGAGCGCGGTCGTGAGCCATTGAATGCCGATGCACCCGACGATCGGCCCGATCAGCGTGCCGCGCCCGCCGACGATAACCCAGATGATGATCTGCGCTGATTGGGCGAGACCGAAGATAGTGGGACTGACGAAGTTGCCCCAATTGGCGAACAGACACCCGGCAAATCCGGCCAGCGCACCACCAACGGTGAATGTCGCCAGCTTGTAGGCGCGCGGATCATAGCCAAGCAGTTCAGCACGCCGTTCGTTTTCCCGGATGCCGACGATGATGCGGCCGAACCGGCTCGCCAACAGCAGGCGCAATCCGAAATAGGTCGCGAGCAATGCGGCGGTCGCCAGATAGAACATGCCTTCGAGATCGATCGGCGCACGCTTGTTGCCGGGCATGTTCAACGGCGGAATGCCGGGAATGCCGTTGAAGCCGCCGAGTCGTGCCGAGCCGATATGGAATTCCGGTCCCGCCGTCGAGTTGATGGAATTGAACAGGATCAGCGTCACGGTCAGCGTGATGACGCCGAGATAGACGTCGCTGATGCGGCCGTAAAACATGAAATAGCCTAGCAGCGCCGCAAACGCCGCCGGCACGATGACGGCAAGCAGCAGCGGGACCGTGCTCTCGCCAATGTTGAACATCGCGATCGCGTAGGTATACGCGCCGAGCCCGAAGAACGCGGATTGGCCGAAACAAAGTATGCCGCCATAACCCCAGATCAGAGCGAGGCTCAGCGCCAGAATCGCCATAATCATGTAGACCGTGAACTCGAGCACGACGTCGAGTTCGAAGAAACGCGGTACCAGCACCAGGAACCCAACGCCAATCACGCCGACGAGGCCAAGGCCGATCAGATTGAGCGCGCGGGCGTTCACAGGCCTCTCCGGAAGAAGCGGCCGGTGATGCCTTGCGGCAGCAGGCGGATCAGGATGATGGCGGCCGCGAGCAACGCGACCTCACCGAACACCGGCGTTGTGACGAAGGTCGCGATCTGGTTGATGCTGCCGAACAGCGCCGACGCCGACACCGTGCCGCTGAGGATCGCGGCGCCGCCGCCGATCACCGTGATGAAGGATTTGGCGACATAGGCAACGCCGATGGTCGGGAACACACCGGAGACCGGCGCCAGCACGGCGCCGGCAAGTCCCGACAGCGCCGCGCCGAGACCGAAGGTGATGGCGTAAACGCGGGGCGGATTGACACCAAGCGCTGACGCCATGTTGGCGTTCTGCATCGTGCCGCGGGCGATCAGGCCAAGCCGCGTCCAGCGCATCACGACGAAGATCACAGCCAGCACCACGGCCGCGACGGCGATCACGAACAGCGTATAGGCGCTCGTGCGGTAGGCGCCGATCTGGAAGCTGCCGAGCGGCGCTGAGATGCCGACAGTGGTATTGCCGAAGATCGCCGTGGTCAGCCCGACCAGGAACAGGCTGAGGCCCCAGGTTGCCAGCATCGTGTCGATCATGCGACCATAGAGAAAACGGATAATGGTCCGCTCGACGACGAGGCCGATGAGGCCGACCACGATCGGTGCCACCACCAGCATCGCGATCCAAATGCTGATGCCGTGGCTGGTGGCGACGATTGCCGCATACCCGCCGAGCATCAGGAATTCGCCATGCGCGAGATTGATGACGCGCATCATGCCGAAGATGATCGCCAGCCCGACGCTAATCAACGCCAGGCTGGCTATCGCATACAGGACCTGGATTGCCAGAAGAACAGCGAGATCCACGTTCACTTTTCCGAAACACGAATTGAGGGCCGGTCCGGTCTCAAATCTTTATCACGTATTGCTGGTTGTCGGTCGGGTTCTTGATGAGGTCGCAGACAGCTGCGGTATCGGCGGGCTTCTGCTGGGCAAAATCTTCCAGCACCTTGAGCTTCTTGTCGGCGACTTCGGCGATGTGCACATCGAGCACGCAATGGTGCGTCGGCGGATCGATCGTGACCTTGCCGGAAGGCGCATCGATGCTGATCCCGGTCTCCAGGGTTTCGATGACCTTCATCCGATCGACGCTGCCGGCCTTCTTGACCGCTTCCGCCCACAGCCGGAACCCCTGGTAGGTACCCATCGCGAGTTCGGTGATGTTCGGATAGTCGGCGCCGAAGCGCTTGTGGAAGCTCGCCACGAACTTCTCGTTGACGGGGTTCTTCAGGTCCTGGAAATAGTTGTAGCAGATCAGCATGCCGTTGCATTCATCGGGCGACAGCACGATGTGCTCGTTGCCGACCGCGAACGTAGTCGATGCCATCGGAATGCTCTTGCGCATGCCCGCGGCCGCCCATTGGCGGTAGAACGAGATGTGCGCGCCGCCGACCAGTGCCGACCAGACGAAATCCGGCTTGGCCGCCTGGATTTTGGAGATGGTCGGACCAAAATTGGTGACGTCGAGCGGGAAAAAGTCGATCGAGGACACCTCGCCGCCATTTTCGGTGACGTATTTTTTCACCCATTGCGAGGTGATCTGCCCGTAATTGTAGTCGGCCGCGACGACGTAGACCTTCTTGCCCCATTTCTTCATGGCATGAGGTACCAGCTTTTCCACCGTCTGCGCCGGGGTCACGCCGGTGTCGAACTGGTTGCGGTCGCAGACACCGCCTTCATACTGCGTATTGTAGAAATACAGCGTCTTGAACTTGTCGAGCACCGGCCGGATCACTTCGCGCGACGCCGAGGTGATGCCGCCATGGACGACCGCGACCTTGTCCTTCAGGGCCGCCTGCTGCGCGAACTGGGTGTAGAGCTGCATGTTCGACTGGGTGTCATAGTTGATCAGCTTGACCTGCCGGCCCAACAGGCCGCCGGCAGCGTTGGCTTCCTCGATCGCAAGCGTCAACGCGTCGACCATCGGCTTGCCGTAGATGTCGAGGCCGCCGGAGAGATCGTGGATGCTGGCGACGTTGATCGGATCTTCCGCCCATGCGCTGGAGGAAAACATCCCGGCGGCAGCGGTCGCAGCGGTACTCTGCAAGAACGTTCTGCGATTGAGCCTCATAGCCCTAGTCCTCCTCGCGGTTGCCGATGATTCATGAAGTCAGATATTTCTTCAGAATTGACGCGCCCATCGTGTATTTCGGGTCGACCATGTTTCCGAGCCGGATCCGTCCGGCCTGGCTGAGCAGCATGTAGGCGTCGATCTCGTCGAAGCCGTAATCGGCGCTCATCCAGCGAACCAGCTCGCGATAGGCGATGCGCGCCGCATCCTCGAGTGGTCGGGCGCTGCCGATGGTCATGAGGGACTCCCGGGTCTCGAGCCGCGGCCACGCAAAGCTCCAGTCCTTGATGACGTCGATCTGCATCGTGACGGTGGCGCGCTGCTCGATCGCGACGCCCGACAATTCGCCGTCCCCCTGGGCGGCGTGGCAATCGCCGACATAGAGAAGACCGCCTTTGACATGCACCGGGAAGTACAGGATAGCGCCCGGCGCGACATCGGGCAGGTCCATATTGCCGCCGTGATAGTCCGGCTGCAGCGACGAGATTGCCTCGATCTCGGGCGATATCCCGATGGTGCCGATGAACGGTTGGTACGGCAGCGTGATCTTGTCGCTCCAGCGCACGCCGTCCTTGTCGACGTGCATGACCCTCACCCGCTCCGGCAATGGCGGATTGAGCATTGCGGTTGAGGCAGTTCCGACAAGGCCGCCAAATTCCGGAATAATGCAGGTCTTGCCCGCCGGCTGCGCGCCGCGGGTCTCCACCGCATGAATATGCACGGCCAGGCAATCGCCCTTCCCGATGCCGTTGACGGCAATCGGGCCGCATTGAGGATTGAGGAAAGGAAACTGCAGCTTTGCGGTCGGACTGTCCTTTTCGCTGGTGATGACGCCGCCAAAGGCATCTTCGGTCTCGACGGCGACGACATCGCCGGGATCGATCGTCAGAGACGGCGTTGCGTAAGGACCGTAGACGTAATGGAAAGGCCCCTGCTTTTCGATCGTAAGCTCGTGGCGTCGTCCCGCCCGGCCCTTGGCGAGGCCGCGCTTTGCCATGATGGAGGTCTTCAGCCAGGTGTCGTCGGTCATTGCGAAATCCTCGGAGGCAATCGGCATGCAAGCAAGCCAACGCCGGATTTGCCCGGTTCAGTTTGATTTCCAGTCTCCGGCGGCTTCGATCGCCCGCGCCAGGCGTATCAGCGTCGCTTCCTCGAAGTGACGCCCGACCAGCATCAGGCCGACCGGCAAACCATTGACGCGGCCGCATGGCACGGTGAAGGCAGGATGTCCGGAAACGTCGAACGAGCAGGTGTTGGCCTGCATGTTGAGGGCGACGTCGATCACGGTGTTGAGGGGCGCATCGGGCGGCGGGATCGGCGTCGCAGTAAATGGAATTGTCGGCATCGCCAGCGCGTCGAATTTTTGCAGCGCGTCATCGTAGGCCCGATGCAGCAAAGGCCGGAGGTTTTGCGCCTTGGAATGATAGCGCCCGTGATAGTGGCGGTGCATATATTCGCCGAGCATCAGCACCAGCTTCACCGTCGGCGACACGTCATTGATCCGTGTTCCCATGCCGCGCGCAAGCGCCTCCTGCATCGAGACCGGATAATAGCCCTGGACGTTGTTGCCGACGCCGTAACCCTTCAGCATCATCTCGGCGGCGCCTTCCAGAATGACGCCGCTCCAGACATGCGGTCCATCGAGATGCCAGGGCACGGAGACTTCTTCGCTTGCGATGCCGGCTTTGCCCAGCGCCGCAATGGTTTGTCGCACCTTCTCGTTGACCTCCGGATCGCTCTCGGAATGGCCAAACCCCTCGCGCAGGACGCCGATGCGCAGCCCCCTCGCGGGATTGCCGAGCGCCGCCATATAGTCGCCGGTGCGCGCGGCAATGGTCCGTGTGTCCCAGCCGTCATGACCGGCGATGACCGTCAGCAGGCGGGCGACGTCTTCGACCGAAGCGCACATCGGGCCGCAATGATCCACCGAGTAGCTGATCGGCATCGAGCCGGTGGTCGGCACCAGGCCCCAGGTCGGCTTCAGACCGTAAACGCCGCACCAGCTTGACGGCGTCCTGATCGAGCCGCCCTGGTCGCCGCCGAGCGCCATCGGCACCTCACCCGATGCCACCAGCGCGGCACTGCCGCCGGAGGAGCCGCCGGCGCTGTGCGCCGGATTGTGCGGGTTACGGATCACGCCGCCGGCGCAGGTATGGCTCGCGCCTGAAAAGCAGAGATCCTCGCACGCAGCCTTGCCAGCGATCGTGCCACCGGCGTCGAGAATCCGCGTCACGACCGTGGCGTCGAGTTCGGGAACATAGCCTTCGAGCAGCGCCGAGCCGTTCATCATCGGCACGCCAGCGACGCAGATATTGTCCTTGATCGCGATGTTCTTGCCGCTCAACAACCCCTCTGCGCCGGTACGGATGTTCGTCTTCCAATACCAGGCGCCGTAAGGATTTTCAGACGCCGCAGGCCGATAGCCCGGCGAGCGCGGGGCAATCGGCGCCAGCGCCGGAGGCACCAGCTCGTCCAGCCGGCCATAGGAAGCCAACGGTCCCTTGAAAGCCTGCTGAAATGCAGCGATCTCGTCAGTGGTGAGGACGAGGCCAAAGTCGGCGCCGAGATCCTCGATCTGCTCCAGCGTCGGAAGGCGAACTGCCATGCTCCACCCATCATGTCAGGGAGACAAAATGAAAAAAGCCACCCGCGGCCCGAGAAGGGCCCCGAATGGCAACAATGCCGATGCTATCAATGGTCGCGTAGGTTACGGTGCAGATCGAAACTTGGAGCCGTCACTCAGACGTCATCGGCTGCGCGAGAACTCTTTCGCCATGCACGCGTTCACGTAGCCGTCATTGTGTCTTAGCGCCGCTGGCCTTGTCAATGCGAGGTCAGCACCTTTTTTTTGGTGGTCGCATCAATGGCGTGCAGTGCTGATTGACGATGCAAGGAAGCAAGGCCTAGTTTCTTGCGACGAGACTGTTGCCGAACAGCGCCCGGGTTTCTCCATGAGCAAGCCGTCCATCCCTCTCGGCCTCGTATTCTCCCAGTCGGGACCCTATACCATGATGGCGGGCGAAATGCGCAAGAGCGCATTGATGGCGGTCGACGAGATCAACCAGAGCGCCGCCTTCGATTTCACGTTCACGCCACACCTCCGCGATCCCGGCGGAGTCGTCGCCGAGTATCACACCGCGTGCGCCGATCTCATTCATGAGGAGCATGTCGGGCATATCGTCGGCTGTTACACGTCTGCCTCACGCAAGCAGGTAATTCCGATCGTCGAACGGACCGAGCGGCTGCTCTGGCATCCGGCGCGCTACGAAGGGTTCGAAAGCAGCGACAACGTCATCTATGTCGGCGCCGCGCCCAACCAGCATGTCGTGCCGCTGGTGCGCCACATGCTCGACCACATCTCCGCCGACGTATTCTGCATCGGGTCGAACTATATCTGGACCTGGGAAATGAACCGCGTCATCCGCGAAATCGTGACCAGCGCCGGCGGCCGCATCCTTGCCGAACGCCTGCTCGAACTCGGCGAGATCGCAGTGGACCACATCGTCACGGAGATCATCGACCGAAGACCGCCGGTCGTGTTCAATACGCTGGTCGGTGAATCCAGCTACGCGTTCATGCGCACCCTCCATGCGGCGGCGACGTGTGCCGGCCTTTCGATCCCGATGCTGAGCTGCAGCCTGTGCGAGCCCGAACTCAAGCTGATCGGATCAGCAGCCTCGGTCGGGTGCATTACCTCATCCGCATATTTCGAGAGCATCGAGGGCGCCGAAAATCGCAGCTTTGTAGCGCGATGGAAGGCTCGTCATGGCGAAAACAGCAGCCTCTCGGTCGATGGACAGTCCACTTATGTCTGCGTCATGCTGCTTGCCCGCGCCATCCGCCGCGCGGGTTCGGCGGAGGTCGGCGCCGTGCGGCGCGCCGCGGCAAATCATCGCTACGATTCCCCGCAAGGTCCGGTTTGGGTGGATCCCGACAACAATCACTGTTTCCTCACGCCAAGGCTGGCACGCTCCATGCCTGGATGTCAGTTCAGTATCTTCTGGGAAGCCGATGCCCCTGAACGTCCGGATCCGTATCTTTCGAACCTGGACCTGAGCGCGTTCGGCAGGAGGTCGGGAAAGAGCAATGATGCGGTAGCGAAGTGTTCGAACCATTTGCGTATCGTGAAATGACTAGACCATCCCCCTTTTCCGTCCGCGGCCGTCGCGCTCTCATGGTCATGAGAGATGAGCGCGAAATCCCGATCGTGCGTCGCCAGCTCAGCCGCCTCGGCATGACTATTTCCGAGCATGATCCGGCCGAGCCGCCGCCGATCCAGCCTTCCGACGTCATCCTGTTGGATGCAGACAGCATTCCCATCAAGTCTGACCACGCCACCATGTGGAAGGGTAGCGTCCCGATCATAGCGCTGATCGGAACGGAAACGCCCAGTCGATTGAAGTGGCTGCTCGATCTGCGACCAGCGTCTTTTCTCGTCAAGCCGCTCCGCTCTGCCGGGCTTTACACCGCCCTGGTGATCGCGTTCGATTCAGGGCAGCGAAGAGTGGAGCAAGCCGCGCACATCGAAAAGCTGGAGGATCGCATCAGGTCCCGGCGGGTTGTGTTCGCCGCCGTCCTGCAGGTCATGCGCGGTCACGATATGTCCGAGACCGAGGCGTTCGCGCTCATTCGGCAGACGGCAATGCGACATCGCACGACGATCGAGGTCTTGAGCGCGGAGATCCTCGCTGCTGGAGGAATGCCGAACCGGACTACGCGAACGGCATAGCAATTGCCGGCTTGAGATCGCTGCTGCTGATGCCGCAACTCTGCATAGGATCTTCGTAGGCGGCACGGATCGTAAGTACGTCATTGCAGAGAGCGCACTGAAACCTGTGCAAGTCCACGCCTGGGCGCTCCTGTCTCCGGGTCAAGCACGTGAAGATTTGCTCAGAAGGCTACCGCGAGTTTGCGCGGCACCGCGATGTGAATAGCGTCTTTGTGTTTTTCGTCACTCTGCCGATGTTCGTGATTTTCTGGGCGATCTGCGTGAAGATGGGGGCTCGATTTAGGGCAGCCACCCGCCGGATGGTCGGATGGTCGGAGACGGGGTTGAAAGGCGAAACGCGAATTCAGTGCCATTGCGGTCGAGTTAGGCCGATTGGCCAATCGCATGCAGGGCACCCCTAAGGCATGTTGTCTGCTTGGGCTCACGTCACGGTCGGTCCGGAAAATTGGCCTCAGCTCTGAGTCGCCTCGAGCTGGGGCCAAAATTTAAGATCTCCCCTAAGCCTTGTTAACTTGCATTCGTTACCCTGCCTTACCCGCAATTGTCTTTTTTTCGGGGAAGCAATGACTGACGCAATTGCGATCTTTTCACCTCGCGCGAGATGCAGCGTTGTTTTCATAGGCAGCGAGTTATTTCTCGCCGTCTTGAGGCAAGCAAGCACTCTTAAAAGCAGCGAGCGAGTTTCGCGTGCTTGCTGAATTAGGACAATTGATGGTGCGCGGTGCGGTAAGCCTTTCCGTCTGCGCTGTCGTCGCCCTTTGTGTTTTCGGATTCCTATCGATGATGGGTGATGATCCGGCCGCGAAAGTGCGACCTGCCGATCATCCCTGCAAAGCGAGCCACTGCCCGGCAGGAAGAGCGAAGAGCGGCGCGCTGCATTAGCGTCATGAGCCAAGGCCGTGCGGGATCTATGCCGCACGGCCTTGGTTGCGACTGTCCAGCCCTCTCGGATTCCGTCGCCGTCGATACGTCAGCCGATTCATGTCAGCTGCCGTCACCAAAGGGTGTCCACTTCTCCACAGCCAGGAGGACGTGGTTAGTGCGTTTAGGAACGAAGGCTTCGGAAGCAGATTGCCGGTTCGGGGCCTGATCCTGACAGTCAGGCATTATTCTCTGCGTTGACGATGGCCCCGGCATTCCCCCTAATCTGGGGCCTCTTCATTGGGCGCGAGGACCGCCCTGTCACAAACCTGTGGCATGACCATTGCACAGTCAAAATCAACTGGGATTTCAGTGCCCAGTTAGAAGATACCGCGATGCCGGGATCAGTATTTCGAGCCCGACAGCACCTTTTTCAGGAAGCGTATTTCCGGAGCACCCATGCCATCGAACACGATTGAATTGATTGTTTCCGCTTATGTACGTTTGAAGAACCGCCGAGCATTGGAGGACATGCGTGAACTTCGGCACAAGCTGCTCGGAGGCCGACAAGCCGCGTCCGGCATGGATCCGGGTCTGGCTCTGAACCAGGTTCAGGAGGACCTGCGAGTAATCGAACAAGGGCTAGAGCAGCTGCGAATGAATGACGCTGCCCCAGAACCAGAGGCGCGCTGAATGGTTGTGGCAAATCCGAGTTAGGCCGATTGCGAGGCGACCGTCAGGCATGCTGTCTACCTGAGCCGCCGCACCGGCCGGCTCGGCCACTCGGCCTCAGCTCGCCTGAGCCTCCTCGAGCCAGGGCCAAATTTTTGAAGTGCGCGCACTGCGGCGGCGGCGACGCGGAAGGCTCCGGCCTTTCGCTAGCCCGAGCGCCGAGCCGCTCCTTGGCGTCCGGCCGCAGGCTTGCGCGTCCAAAAAAAGGAGGAGCCTCATTGTGCTAAGTCGCATTCGAAACACGGTCTTCAAGATTCAGAAGCAAGCCTCCTCGCGGCGCTTCTTTCCCGCCCCATTTCTTGCGAGATGCTTCAGAGGTTCGCAGCGGTGACTTGTTGGTGTCCAGCCGCGGCGGCAGTTGCCCTTGTCGTGGGGAACTATGATCCTCTCAACACACGCCATCGTCGGTGCCGCATTGGCGAGCTTGATACCGGATCATCCGGTAGCTGCCTTCGTGATCGGTGTGGCCAGCCATTTTGCGATCGACGCGATCCCGCATGTCGACTATCCGCTTCACTCGATTAGGGGGCGACGAAGCACCAAGTCGGCGCTGACCCTCATCTGGCTGTTAGTCAAAGATCTCGGGTTGATTACGGTAGATGCTGGCATCGGCCTGGGCGTCGTGCTCTGGCTTTACGGTGCCGGGCCGGCTGTGCTCGCTGGCGCATTGGGGGCAATGTTGCCGGACCCCATGCGACTGGTGAGCAAGCTATATCCGAAGGAACCGCTTCGATCACTGCAGCGGTTTCACGCTTGGATTCACTCGAAGCGAAAGCTGAGCTGGCCACTTGGCGTCGTTTCTCAGCTCTGTGTTGTCCTGCTTTTTGTCGGACTGGCATCAGCCCTCGGCGGCGCGAACTAAGTTACCCACTGTTTATCCACAGCTGTGAAAAGGGCTGGCGGCCCGGCACACGCCCCCGCCGAAGATGTGCCGAGCCTAAGGCGGCTCCAACGCGAGCAAGAGCCGAAGTCGCCATTCGTATTTACCTCGGAGCGCGGGGCACCGTTCAGCACCGCAGGGTTTGCGCGCATGGTCGAGCGTGCCGGAGCGGAGGCAAACCTCGGCTTCAAGGCCCACCCCCACATGCTGCGGCATGCTTGTGGGTTCGCGCTCGCATCGAAGGGGCACGACACCCGGGCGCTTCAGGCGTATCTCGGGCACAAGAACATCCAGCACACGGTGCGATATACGGAGCTGTCCCCCACGCGCTTTAAGGATTTCTGGCGGAGTGATGGCCTTTAGGGTGGAGATCGTGGCAAGTACTGCTCCGCGGGGCGTACCGGTTCGTCCGCCACACACGACGAGTTGGTGTTCATCGTAACCCGATGACGGGCTTAACGAAGCCATAAGGGTTATCCACGCGGTATCGCGTACACCTACAACGTGACGCACAACCCCGATGACCAAATCGCTGCGATTCACTGAAGCGTCCCTCGCGCGCGCCATTCGTGGCGTCGAGCGCGCGGGGCGTCATGTCGTCGGGGTCCGCCGCGACGGCACGTTGATTGTCAGCGCGACGCCGGTCGATCCCTCTTACCTGGTCCCCGAAATCAAGCAGAATACCCATGCCTCCAAATGGGAGGACCAGCAGGTGTGACCGCGATGAAAACCGACCTGCCCTATCTGAGCCGGGAAGAGGACCGCCACGGCAATCCGCGCATCTACGTGCGCCGCGGCGGCAAGCGCATCCGGATACGCGAGCAGGAAGGGACGCCCGCGTTCGCGGAAGCCTATGCTGCCGCGGTGAAACAGTTGCCAGGCCGGCGCTCTGTTACCGTGACGGTAACACCGCATCCGCGCGGTTCGCTTGGCTGGCTTGCCGCGGAGCACTTCAAGTCGAAAGGCGAAGGGGAGTTCTTGCGGTTGATGCCCGACAGTCAGACGCGACGGCGCAACATCCTTGAAGAATGCTTGCGGGTCTCGCTCTCCGATGACGATCCCGAGCCCATGGGGAATTGCCCGCTTAGATATCTCACTGCACAAAAGATCAAACGCATGATCGAAGCCGCCGACGGTCCGGGGGCGCGCGCCAACCGCCGCAAGCATCTCTCTGTACTGTGCGCGTGGGGTGTGGAGTACAACCATCTCTCCAGTAACCCGGTGCGCGACGTAAAAGCGGGGCGGCGTGTTAAGGGCGCTGGCTTCTACACATGGACCATCCCCGACGTTCAGCAGTTCCTCGGCCACCACAGCGGATCGGAGAAGAAAGCGCGCAAGGCGCGTCTTGCGCTCTCACTCCTGCTATTTTCCGGCGCGCGGCGCCAGGACATGGTCACGCTCGGCAAGCAGCACACGCGTACCGGTGACTGGATCACCTACGTGCCGAAGAAAACGCTCTACCGGCGGCGCACCGTGGTGCAAAAACCCCTGCTCCCGGTCTTGAAGCAGATCATCGAGGACAGCCCCTGCGGCTCTTTCACGTTCTTGGAATCCGAGTATGGCAAGCCCTTTACGCCCGCGGGTTTTGGCAACTGGTTCCGCGACCGATGCGATGAAGCTGGCTTGCCTCAATGCACGGCTCACGGCTTGAAGAAGTGCGGTGCGACGCTTGCCGCAGAGAACGGCGCCACGACGCGGCAGTTGATGGCCATGTTCGACTGGGACACCCCCCAATGGCCGAGGTCTATACCCGGGCCGCCGAACAGAAGCGCCTTGCCGGCGAGGCCATGCTTCTGATCACGCTCGAACGAAAAGAATACGAAAATTGTCGCACCACACCCGAGGGTGTTGTCGCACCCGAGAAAATTGCCAAGTAAAATAGACGCTTGGGCAAGAGGTGGTGGGCGCACCAGGGCTCGAACCTGGGACCCGCTGATTAAGAGACACGCTGTCAGCGTTGATTTTTCAAGAGAATTTTTCCAACCGAACCAAAATCCGATCATTATTGATCAATGGCTTACAGTGAAACATCCAACCGTCTGCAGACTCTGGTCCACGAGCAAACGATCAGTGAAGTTCACGGGCAGGTTCAAATCGCAGAGGCGCAACCACCGATACCGGCATTCGGTTCAAGCTGCGATCTGACCGAGGACGACATCTGTGTCCCGAACGTGAATAGCAAACGAAAAGATCAATAAAAACAATCAAGTTTGCTCGCGATTGACCACCTTTATCGCCGTTTGTTCACGGGGTTTCGGTGGTCAACCGGTGGTCAGCTTGCCCGAGGGATGACACGCCTTCGAAATGCATCGAAAGGCGCCGTGCATCGCGCAATGGCGCGAGCAGGCGGCCGGAATGGTCGTCAAGGTGATCGCCACGAGGTGCACGCCTGTCGAACAGCCGCCAAATCAGCGCGCCTTTCCTGGTGATCCCAAGGTCTTTGGTCAGACTAGACCAACTTCGCGTCCAGCGTGATTGTGGCGTTGAGCACCTTGGACACCGGACAATTCTTCTCGGCCTCGTCAGCGAAGCGAGCGAAGCCCGCATCGTCGAGATTCGGCACCTTGGCGCGCAAGGTGAGTGCCGACGTGCTGATCTTGAATCCCTTGCCTTCGGGCTCCAGCGTGACCGCGGCCTCCGTCGAGAGCTCGGTAGGCGTAAAGCCCGCGCCTTGGAGACCGAAGGCCAGCGCCATCGTGAAGCAGCCTGCATGGGCAGCCGCGATCAACTCCTCCGGATTGGTCCCCTTCTCATTCTCGAAACGGGTCTTAAAGGAATAGGGAGTCTCGGCCAGCACGCCGGAATCGCTGGAGAGATAGCCGTTCCCGTCGCGGCCGGTACCGTGCCAGACTGCTTTTGCCTTACGGATCATGTGACGCTCCTTTCCTATTGCTGTTCACGGAGAGATTTGATGTAGGTCTTTCCTTAAGGATAAGACTGCTCCTTGCGTCCTTGCTACCATGCCGTCCGCAGTTCGGGTGTGGTGATGTCCCAGTCGGGCCGGCATTTCCTCGTGACGGCATCCGAATTTGCGTCCTCGGGGCGAGTAAGCGTTGTGTAGATAAAATCCGTCGCTGAGAAAAACAATCTCGATCGGACATTTGGCAAGACGAGAATATGATTGTCTAACGACCGGAGTGCCCCGCCAGCCACAGGCGTGCTCCCAATGTAGACGATGCAGACGCCGTGGTCCCTTAGCCGTCTCACGGTGTCGAAGAGAAGCTCGGCCTCGCTGCCCGAGATGACGGCGGTCGGTTCGTCGAGCACTAGAAGCTTTGCTTCGCCCACCAATGCCTTGGCGATCTCCACCATCTGCTGATCGGCGACCGTCAGGGATTTTACCTTGGCGCGCGGATCGAGCGAATGTCCGAGTCGCGTCAGGATCGCGCGCGCACCTTCCTCCAGAGCTCGTCTGTCGACGAAACCGAATCGGTCCAGAGGCTCCATCGAGGCCAATAGCGATCTCGGCGAATTTGAGACCTTTGACGTTTGCCTTGGCACTGTACTTGTGTGTGCAAGCCTGAGCCCTGAAATTCGATCTCTCTCAGGCTTCCAGAGTGCCCGAAGCTCGTGGTTGACACCGCGTTCTCTGGCAGTAATACAGCGGAAATGGAAGCTCTCAATCAGCTCACCTCGCCAAACACCTTGAGTTGAACCCTGCAGAACCGCATAAAGGCCCTGGTTGTCCGGGGCCCTTTTCTTTTCAGCGCTGATAAGTGTGATGGGCGGCACAGTCAACACGGCCTGGTGTTCTTAGAACTTCATGATCCAAGACACACTTTGCTGAGCCCGATGGGGACGCCGATGACCATCATCTTCCTGACAATCGCGTGTGCCGCCGTACTCAGCCCGCTGCTCTATTGGGAAGCGCACCACGCCAAGGTTCAGCCAACCGCCTTTCCCAACCTGTAAAGGAGAGCAGACCATGAACGACCGCGAGATGGCGAGGGATTGACCCATGATCCCGAGAGATTGCATTCCGATCGGCCACGTCCCGCCATTGCCGCGCATCGATCTGTACGGCCCGCGCAAGGGTCCTGCGGACGCCGCTGGTGAGCGTTTCTCGTACAGCCCCACCTATTGCGACCATGTTTGGAAACAGGTCAGGCGGACGGCCGAGGGCACATGCGCGCCGTTCGGAGATGCCGCATGAACGACCGCGACCATCGCGACCAGCTACCGTAGAAAAATTTTGCTGGCAAAAGCCCGCTAACGTCGCAGCGCCGCCGCGCTCGGAAATTCGGGAAATGCTTATTTTTTGACCCTCCCCCGTCGAAGTCCCGCGGCCCGCTCCGGCGCTTCGCACCGCGGAGTAGGTAAGGACAGGGTCCGCAATACAAGCGAAACCAAATAGACGATACTCAACATTCCTCCGAAACCAAATCGACGATACTCGACGTTCCTACGAAATCGAGCGGAGTCATGATCGGTACTGCCACCACAGAGGCGGTGAGCTTGCTCAGTATCAACGACAACGGGAGAATTCAGATGCCGACTAATTGTCTCGCCCAGTTGCTGGTAACGACGCGACGAGTTACCCCAGACGATACCCAGCGGCATCAAGAGCAAACGGCCATAGCGCCACGCAAGTCTAATATTCTCGCCCGGTTGCTGGTAACAACGCGAGACGTTACCCTTGAGGATACCCCCCGCGTCCTCCGTCACTGCGACTTCCCCGACAGCAGCGCCAAGCACGAGTTGCAAATGGCCGCTTGATATTGGGCTCGGGGTCGGTTGGCACCATCATCACGGTGGTGTCGACCTGACCACGGCCAGACGGCCTGCGCTGGGACGGCGCTGATGCGTCGGCGGCCTACTTGCTTTGGCGTGTATAACAAGCAATTGGCTTCAAATCACAAGAATTGATTGCCAAGTCTGTCGTAGTGGGTTGCGGAGTTATCCCTCGCGGCAGGCATTTTTCCAGATGTATCGCTACCTATGGCTTGGTCTTGCGGCTGTCAGCCTATCGGGTTGCGCTGGTAGCCTAGCCGGAACTGCTTTTGCCTTACGGATCATGTGACGCTCCTTTCCTATTGCTGTTCACGGAGAGATTTGATGTAGGTCTTTCCTAAGGATAAGACTGCTCCTTGCGTCCTTGCTACCATGCCGTCCGCAGTTCGGGTGCGATGATGTCCCAGTCGGGCCGGCATTTCCTCGTGACGGCATGCGAAGTTGCGTCCTCGGGGCGAGTAAGCGTTGTGTAGATAAAATCCGTCGCTGAGAAAAACAATCTCGATCGGACATTTGGCAAGACGAGAATATGATTGTCTAACGATCGGAGTGACCCGCCAGCCACAGGCGCGCTCCCGAAGACCCGAGATCCACCCAGCAGTGGAAAGATGTCCCTCGCGGGACGATGGATGAGGTGAGTTCGCATGTCCGCTTGAACCTGCCGTTCATACTGACGACAAGGCCGCGCGAAAGATTGTACTACCTCGTCCTCGAATCCCATGATGGAAGGGCCCTGGTACCGATTCCGAAGAGAAGCGCGAGCCCGTGAGCGAGATCGACACTGCAGTGGCGGACAGTCTGAAAGTGCTTGACCGACGCTCTGGGCCAAGAAGAGACTCAGAGCGTGCGGTAGGGTTTCAGTCGACCAGCAGGCGTCGGCAGAACCGCCCGGCACCGAATGCCTGCTCGACCCACCGTCGCGGTCATCTCCTTGGCACCATAGGTCCGGCCAACAGATTTGCCGCTGCTTCGTCCTGTCAGGGCGTCCCGCAATTCTTCATCAGGCGTGGTGCGCCGGAGTGCGTCCTGAAAGCCATAGCGGAAGCTGTGGTACACCTTGTTACGGTCGTTGATGCCCACGTGATTGCGCAGATAGCGGCCCCACCACTTAGACCAAGCGCTCAGGGCGCCCTTCTGATCAGGAGCAACGGTGGGAAACAGCCACGCCTTGTCGCCTACCTTGCGCCGGCACGCCACGTACTTCAGGAACCCAAGGGCGACGAGCTGAGGGTGGACAGGCACGACACGCTCGGACGTCTTGGTCTTGAGGCGCCGTCCCGCCTTGATGTCCCGAGAGAACCACATGAGCGGAATGCCCGTTTCCTCATCCTCGCGCACGTCAGACACACGAAGGCCGGCGTACTCTGCTTGGCGGGCCCCCGCGAACAACGCGAGGAGCGGCAACCACACCCCCGCATCGCCCTTGGCTCCCGTAGGCAGCTTATGCTCGGTGAAGAGCGGTGCGTCGAAGATAGTCTGGAGGTCGCGAGCGTCGAACGGCTCTCGCTCCGACTGCTCCTCCTCAAGGCGCATCTCCGCGAACGGATCCGCCCATGGTACATCGTCGGGGACAAGCCCGTGGTGGTGGCCCCAACCGGCTATCGCTTGCACGACCCCCAGCTGCTTATTGACGGTGCCTGCGGACACCTTTGGGGCGGTTGGGTGCGCGCGGCCGTAATCACTCAGCTCTGGCAGCGACGCCTTCAGGAGCGGGCCTTTGCGCACCTTAGGCACCAACTGCAACGCTTCGCGATATGTGCGAGCGTGGGACCGCCTCATCTGCAAGAGGGAAAGGTTGCCGTGCAGCTGGATGAACATCTCCACAGCCCGGCTGTACTCGTGCAGAGTACCCTCGGGGCGCTCGCGCTCTTTCTTCCAGCCTTCGAAGGCTTCGCGTAACGTGCCCCCCTGTTCTCCTATAGGAGCCTCAGGGAGCGTATAGGCGGATGTGTCCGCCGTTGTGTCCCGATCCGCCGAGCCGTTGGGAGGTCCGCTGATGCGCGCGAAGTCCGGTCACAGGGACCGGAAAAACGCTTGGGCGGGGCGCGCTGGGAGCCTAACGGGATCGGCATTGAGCCGGATCAACTGCTCTAAGATCAGTCTTTGCTACAAATACCTGCTGGGGCATTTCAGGCCAGCCAAGGCCGACGCCGCCCGACCAAGATACTCGGTTGGAGCGGCGTTGTGCATTTGCGGCGAACCTGTGCGCGCTGGCGCGGCCTGCGCCGCGCTGTACGGCCTTCCTATCGCCTTGCCCCGGACGCCTGTCCCCCTGGCAATAGCGCCGCGCTCGATGCAGGCGTGTCGGGCACACTTGACGCAGCGCAATTGGCTCACGCGGAAACTGTAATAATCGGTCCTCACAAATTGGCGTATGATCCTCACTGCTCGCCTGCAAGCGGGTGTGCCTATGAACAGACCGATCCTCGAAACGCACGCCGAACGTGAATTTCTGCTCGGACAGCTTTCGCTCGAAGATGGCCGCCGTGTTCGGGAGACCATGCAAGAGCAAGCCGTAACGGCAGAGCAGGCCATTCGGATGCTGGGCATCGGGCAGCCTGTTTTAGGCTTCGTCTTCTCGACCGCCGAAGCCCCCGAAGAGCGCGAGTTCTTGCTTAGCCAGCTATCTGCGCACGAGCGCACGTTGGCCGAGCGAGCCCTTGCTCGCAACCGTGAATTGACACACGGCCAGTGCATGGCACAAATCCGCAGGGCTGCCGAACCCAGACAGACGGCCATGACCAACCTACCGCTCAGTCCACGCGAGAAGCAACTCCTGAGGCGCTTTGCCGCCGGGAAAACGGATGCTCAGATCGCCGAGCGGCTCGGTGGCACCGCAACGCAGGTCGCAGAACAGCGTGTCCGCCTACTTCAAAGGCTGAAGATCAGCGCGCCGGACGAGATCGTCGACGCAGCCGAGCGACTGGCTAGCTGGAGAACCTACAGAGGCGTGACGTAGGTCCCCGGGTGGACGCGCTCCGGGTAGGAAGTGCGGGGTACACGGGACCTTAGCCCAGACAACCATCGCCGCTAGTGCCTCGGTCAAGGAGATGAGCGCGATTGTTATCGCGCGACACGGCGCGTTCATCAAATGGGAGGCGACGACCTCTCAGCTAACTTTCTCACTGGCTTCGAACGCGGCATCAGGACATCGAGCTGATGGGGAGTAATGGGCATGCCACCGAACGTCAGTATGGGCGGAGCTGCGCGCTCCTCAACGTGAGCCGCTCCCAACACTGCGACTTGGTGGGACGTGATCGGAAAGCCCGTTACTTCAAAAGTAGGACCGTATGTGTACTGGAATTCAAAAGTAGGACGGTATGTGTACTCGGTGGCTGTAATGCTCGTTCCGCCGCCGATGGCGGCAATGGCAGTTGCGATCAAGAACAGATTTTTCATAGCGGTAATGATCCCTTTCTTTGATCAGAGACACTCTCACTATGAATTTCGTTTTCATTGCTTTGGGACAAATTCATTTCCGAATTATCTGCTAGCGCGAGTGACTATCAACTGCATTGCCAAAAGGGAAGCGTCCGTCGCCGACGGCTTTCCAGTATCGCCTAAGAGACGCCGGGAGTGGACGCCACCGGTCCCCACTCGGTCGTCCGGGTCCTCTGGGGCGCGTGGAAAATGCGGGGTACGCGAGACCGCCCCTATCGAGAATATCTGCCGCGAGAAGATCCGTGGTTGCAGTTACAAGAACGCGGTGCGCTTCATCGCCGCGAAATGACGCGATTGGCCGATTGCCGACCATTTGAACTTCGAATGGCCTCTAGAGCGTGATGGTGTACCCACCGTCAACGACGATTTGCTGGCCCGTAACGTACGATGCTGCATTCGATGCAAGAAAGACAGCCGCACCGACGAGGTCGCGCGGTTGTCCCCAACGTCGTAAAGGCACTCTGATATTGAGCCGCGTCACGAACTCCTCACTCTTCAAGATGGTAGCGGTAAGCTCCGTTTCAAAATAGCCGGGGCAAATGCCATTGCACGTAATGCCGTGATGGCCGAGTTCGATTGCGAGAGAACGAGTAAGGCCAATAAGTCCACTCTTTGAAGCGGCATAGCCGTGAATTCCAGCTCTGGCGATTATGCCTGCTATCGACGTTGTAAAGATAATTCGCCCACGTCCTTGCTGGCGCATCGGTTTAGCGGCTTGCTGGGCAAGACTAAAGCAGGACCTGAGGTTGATAGCCAGTATCCGATCCCAGTCCGAAAGTGTCCAATCATCCAACGGCATGCGATGGACGATGCCGGCATTGGCGACCAAAATGTCGAGCCGGCCATATCGAGCAATGACGGTCTCGATGGCACCACATGCTGCCTGATGGTCGGTCACGTCGAAAGCCGACTTATCTGCTTTCAGCCCACGCTCTCGTAAGGAATTCACGACCGCGTCGAGCGTGACCGCGTCCCGGCCATTGAGCAAAACTGTGGCACCTGCTTCGGCGAGGCCGTCGGCCATAGCGAGGCCAAGTCCACGCGATGCGCCGGTCACGAGCGCGATCTGACCATCAAGCGAGAACAACGGACTTTCGTTGGCCATTTTGCATACCCCAGCCTGAGGTGATCTTCGCCCGCGCCCAAATTTCGCGCAAGAGGTCCGCTGTGGGTCTTGGCTGTGTGAAAAGGCCAAGACGCTTGTGAGCGAAGTTGTTCGTTCAGGGCGGTTTTAGCACTCAGGTCCACAAGCGGCTTCAACTTTGACGACAGACTGTCGAGCCAGCGGCAGGTCCGGGCATGGTCCGCTATGCCGCCGGAAGCGAAAGTGAGCTATCCTGCGGCAATGCAGTAGGACCGATACAAATGCCTGAGACCATTACAGTTGATGGCCCACCCGCCGCCGAGGGAGCTGCGACCGTCAGCGCGTCAGCACTGGCGCTGCACCTGGATTGCAACCGAACGTACATCGACAAGCTCGAAGCGGAAGGTGTGATCGAACGCCATGGGCACGGCTTCCCGCTCGACGAATGCCGCGTCGCCTACCTGCGATACTTGCGGCGCGAGAAGCGGCAATCGCCGCGCAGCGAAGCAGACGCCGATCACGTCAAGGCAAAGACCGAGATGCTGCAACTGAGGCTGATGGAAAAGCGGCGCGAACTGGTGCGCCGGGAGGATGTCGATGCGCTGATCGATCAACTCGCTGGTGTCACGCTGACCGCCCTGTCGAGCATGCCTGCGCGGTGCGCGCCGGGTGGCGATCTGGCGACCCGGCGCAGCATCGAGCGGGTTGTGTTTGAGGTGCGCACGGAAATCGCAAACCTCTGCCTCCAGAAGGCCGACGAGAGCGGCGAGCCGCTCGACCCGTGACCATCGACCGCGCCTTCGGGCGTTTTCTCGCTCTGGAAGTGCCCAAACCCCTGTGGTTTGATGCCCAAAGTGCATCAGCGAGGGCCTCCGTGGCGGGCGGGCGCGTCGAGCGGCGATTGGCGGCGGTGCTGGCGGCGGATGTCGCCGGTTATTCCCGGCTCATGGGGGCCGACGAAGTCGGCACGGCCCGAGCAGTCCGCGAGCACCGCGTCGTCATCGATGCGCTGGTAGCAAGGCACGGCGGTCGTCTCGTGAAGTCCACGGGGGACGGTGTGCTGCTTGAGTTTCCCTCGGTGGTCGATGCAGTCGAGTGCGCAGTTGCTGTTCAGGCAGTGATGGCCGAACGGAACGAAGTGGTGCCGGTTGATCGCCGGATGCTTTTCAGGATCGGGATCAACCTCGGGGACATCCTGATCGAGGGTGACGACATCCTCGGGGACGGTGTCAACGTCGCGGCAAGATTAGAGGGCATCGCGGAGCCCGGTGGTATCTGCATCTCGTCATCCGCCTACGAACAGGTTCGCGAGAAGGTCGCGGTCGAGTTCACTGATCTTGGCGAACAGACGCTCAAGAACATCGCGCGGCCAGTCCATGCTTATGCGGTTGGTGTTCGTGCGAACGGCGCTCAGCAAACCAGCCCCCTGACAGCTTCTGCTCCGCACCTGTCCATCGTGGTGCTACCGTTCGCGAACATCGGCGGCGATCCCGAGCAAGAATACTTCGTGGACGGGGTGACCGAGAGCCTGACCACGGATCTGTCCCGCATCTCGGGTGCGTTCGTGATCGCGCGCAACACGGCGTTTACGTTCAAGGGCAAGGCCATCGACGCAAAAAAGCTGGGGCGCGAACTGAATGTCCGCTATGTGCTTGAAGGCTCGGTGCAACGTGGCGGCGATCGCCTCCGGGTGAATGTGCAGTTGATCGATGCCGAAACGGGTAACCACCTGTGGGCCGAGCGTTTTGACAAGCCTGTTGCCGACGTTTTTGACATGCAGGATGAAATCGTATCGCGGCTCGCCAACGCTCTAAATGCCGAACTCATAACAGCTGAGGCCCGACGCTCGGAACGTTCATCAAATCCCAACTCGATGGACTTGTACTTTCAGGGCAAGGCTTGGTGGAACAAAGGGCTTACTCCAGAACATATGGCAAAGGCGCGGAGCCTTTTTGAGCGTGCGTTATCGCTCGACCCTCTAAATATCGAAGCAATGGTGGTGTGGCGAGTGTTGATTTGGCGGTTCCGGGGGCCTTCATAGCCGGTGATCGCGCTGCAAGACTTGCTATGGCAGAAACAACTTTAATGAAGGCATTGTCCCGCGTGCCGAACCATGCGTTTGCCCATATGCTCTTGGGCGCCGTTCAAATGTATACGAACCGCGCGGCTCAAGGCTTAGCGGAATGCGAACATGCGTTGGCACTGGACCGTAATTTGGCCGACGGACACAGCTTCATTGGTCTCGGTAAGTACTTCGTGGGGCGTGGTGAGGAAACCGAAGCCCACATCCGTGAAGCGATCCGCCTCTCTCCTCGCGATGTCGTCGCTTTCCGCTGGTTTCTGGTGGCCGGGTTCGCGAAACTTCAGCTATGTCACGATGCTGAGGCCGCAAGCGCGCTACTCCGGAGTATCGAGGTCAATCGAAATTATCCCATCAGTCATATTTCTCTCGCTGCCGCCTTAGCGCTGCTGGGCTCGCTGGACCAAGCGAAGGCCGCAGCAAAGGCAGGGCTTGCACTCGATCCAACCTTCACCATTCGTCGGTTTCACGATGGCGCATCGACCGACAATCCCGCTTATCTCGCTGGGCGTGAGCGCATCTGCGAGGGAATGCGGTTGGCCGGGGTGCCTGAGCGATGAGGTCGAAGCCGGTGCCGGGTCCGCATCAGGTCTACGGCTTCCTGACGACCGCGCCGAATGCGGTCGTTGCGCCGATCCACCCCAAAGCGATGCCGGTGATCCTGACGACCGATGAGGAGCGCGATGTCTGGATGCGCGTGCCCTGGCCTGCGGTCCCCGTGGCGCCGATGTCAGGCCGCTGTTTGAGCCGGCGCGCAGCACATGCCTAACAAAGGCTCAGAGCAGAGACCCGCCGGGATCGACCCGGCGGGTTTCCGGTTTTCTCGCGGTCGCGCGATGTCATTTTAGGCATGGTGTTGTGAATTGGATACAACCTTTGCGACGAACTGCGCCTAAGCTGTCTAGCCCGACTCTGGGGTTGGCGGTGTCCGTCGTGTGAGCTTGCAGGCTTTTTAGAATTTAGTTTTTCAGGTCGTCCAGGATCAGGAAACAAGACATGCGTTCCAAGTTCGCTTTCTCTCCGTCCGACGACGATACTTTCGATGTTGTCGGGCAGGCGATCCATGCAAGCTTCCTTCCCGCAGATGCGGGCTTCGGTGGAAGCCACTCTTCCGTGAACCACGGGACTGGATCTGGCAGCGGAGCGACCGGCTCCTCCTCCACGGTCGTGGTAAACTCCGGCGGCATCACCTTTGATCTGATTTTCGACGCGGCGGCGATGGCCGCGCCCCAAAGTTTCCAGACCGGAATCGAGCAGGCCGCCTCCATTTTGAGCGCGTCGATCTCCGATCAGATCACTGTCAATATCAAAATCGACTACAGCGGCACAGGTGGCGGCGCCGCCGCGGGCCCTGACACTGGCTACTATGAGAGCTATTCGTCGATCACGTCCGATCTGTTGGCCGATGCGACGCCGGGAGATACTACCTTCAACGCGCTGCCCAGTGGAACGAGCATCCAGGGACAGTCGAATATCGCGGTCTGGAACGCCCAGATGAAGGTTCTGGGCCTAATGAATCCCAACGACACCACCACCGACGACGGCAGCGCGACTTTCGCAACCGACATCAATCCGAACCTGTTGGTCGGCGTCGCGCTTCATGAATTGACCCACGCGCTGGGCCGCATCCCATACGGCACGGCGCCGGATATTTTCGACCTCTTCCGCTATACGAGTCCCGATACGCGGCTGTTCTCGGGCGGCGCTACCGCTCCTGCAGCTTATTTCTCGCTGGACGGCGGCGTGACGAAGATAGCCGATTACGGACAGACGTCGGACCCCAGCGATTTTCTCAACGGCGGCGTCCAGGGTCCCAACGACCCCTTCAACGAATATTATACTAACGGCACGTTACAGACCCTCACCTCGGTGGACCTCAAGCAGCTTGACGCCCTAGGGTTCCATGTTGGGTTGGGTACGGCGCCCAATCCGCCCCCGGTTCTCCCCGATCTTTCCATTAGCGCAGTGAGCCTGACGGGTACCACCGTCCATTTCACGCTGCAGAACAGCGGGCAAGCTTCGGCGGCGTCTTCCACCACCGGTCTCTATCTATCAACCGACAGCGCAATCACCACTTCGGATACGCTGCTTGGCACGTATTCGTCGCCGTCGCTACCAGCCGGCGGTAGCGAGTCGATGGCATGGTCTTTGCCGACGAATCTTTCAGCCGGCACCCATTACCTCGGCGCGATTGCCGACAGCACTTCCACGGTTGCCGAGAGCAACGAGAATAACAACGCCTCGGTCCCGATTCACGTCATCGTCGGCAACGCCGGCGCGAATTCGATTTCGGGTTCTAACGCCATCATGTTTGGTCTGGCCGGCAACGATACGGTCACCAGTAACGGAGGAAACAACGTGATGGTCGGCGGTACCGGCAATGACAAACTTTTTGGCGGGTCCGGTATTGACCAATTTGTGTTCAACGCTACTAACGAAGGTATCGACCAGATTTACAATTTCCACGCAGGGGACTTGGTCGACTTTGCTGCAGCGGGTTTCGGCAACCACCTGGCGGTCGCTGGCGCTAATACCGGAGTGCTCGATCCATCGCATTTTGTTGCGAATGCGACCGGCCCGACCAACACGGCGCAGGAATTCTGGTTCAACACTTCAACCCATACACTCTATTTCGATTCCAACGGCTCCGCGCCCGGCGGACAAGTCGTTATGGCGCATCTGCAGAATAGCTACGTGTTGCACAGCGCCGACATTCTGATCGTTTGATGCAGACTGTCGGGGATGGCGGTGGCGGTAGTGGTCAGCAACTAGCTCTAGTGAGCGACAGTGCGGCCGGCCTCTTGAGCCTGACGGCTGCGCGCGGCGCAGACCCGCGAGCTGAAATGCGTCGTCGTCACGATCACCGGCACCCGGCCGGCGACGTGCTTGAGCGCCGCATCCATCTCCTCTTCGCGCTCGGCATCCGTCAGCACGAACTGTTCGGAAAAATTGGCGAGAATGCAGATGCCATGCGAGCCGGCGTCGATCATAAAGTCGATGCAGCGCCGCTGGCCCTCGAGATCGAGTTCGCCGCGATCGTCGAAGATGGTCGGCGCAACCGGCGGTTCGTCGTGGCCTTCAAGAGAAACCGGCTACAGCGCTAAAGCGTGATGGCATTAGGTCCGATAGCCTGAGTTTTTTAGGTAGTTGGCGCCCTCCTTGGGCGTGAAGAGTGTGTGGCCGATTGCGGCGCAGACCGCGTCGACGGTTCGCGCGGCAGCTTTGCGGAGCAGGTGCTTGAGCTGTGATGTAGCAACCGCGCAGCATCGAGCTGATCACATTCCGCACGAAAGCGGCTCGCGGCCAGCTCGGCTTTGCGCCACTCTTGCCGCTGCCGGCGCTCAATCGCCAACACCTTGCGCGACTCGAATTCCCAGATGATCTTGTCGATCTCGGCGCCGTCCAGGGTGCGCTTGATGCGCAAGATGGTGGACAGCACCATCAGGAGATCGCCATACGGCATCAGCCGATCGCGCGCGGCGACATCGCAGTGCTTCAAGAAGCTCTCAATGGCTTCCTCGCTCTTGCAGATCAGCATCGCCAATTCGCGCGCCTGCCGCAGATCATCGGCCGGCACAGCAGGCTCACCGTCGAGCAGCATGCGTTCCGCCGCCCGGCCGGCGAGGAATTCGACACACTTGGCGTAGACGTTGGCGAAAATATCCGCCATGGGACAGCGATCTTCGCCCGCTTGGGGCATCTCCGAAGCAAGCGCCTCGCGCACGTGCCTCAGTTTTTACCCGTCAGATTCTTCAGCATGGCGTTGGAGGCTTCCTCGGCCTCGGCGAACGTTTTGAAGGGCGAACCGCCGATCTTAATCGCGCCTCTGCTCAGATGGCGCCATGACGCGACATAGCCGAGGCTTCCGTGAAAGCCGGGGCCAGTGGGGCTCTCATGGGCGATCACGAACGAAAAGCCCTCGCTGCGTGCGCTCCATATTTCTATGTGATCGACGGCACGATGGAATTGCAGGGCCATCCTCACCTGTAGCGGATCGCAAATATCAATCGGTTGAAACGCCCCAAGTTTGGACGGATGGCCTCGGCCAGTCCGTCTGAAATCCGACAGACAGACGTTTTTTCAATCGCAGTGTGTGAATTGGGACACTGGCGTCATGGACCGGTGGTGGCAGTTCGGTTGCCGCCCAGCAGCGTCGCCAAGTCCCGCGACTGGCTTTAAGGGACTTCGGACCGCATCGCGGCCGAACGTGCGGCTGAGGCGTTAGCTCTACTCCCTTCTTCGGAAAAATAATTCAGCTATGCGACTGCACCCGCAAACCTAGCCTTAGTGGCTACCGGGGCTGAAGACGTTTGAATTCGTAGCAATCTTGAGCCCCGGGTGCGGGCGGCTATCCCGCCGAAGGTTCTTTGACCTACTTTATTAGATCAGCGCTTTAGACTTTCAGAGGCCGCTTTCGGGCGGCCTTTCTGCTCTGGCATTGGACAGTGGATTGGCATTTCTGTCGGTGACGGGCCGTCGCTCTCGCCGTGCCAACTGCATCGATTTCCGGGAATTCCCCATCGCCGCCAACGACGCGCAGCGATAAATTCACCGGAACGAATACGGGCAACCACAGTTTATAGGTGTTATGGTCAAGCCCTCGCCCGGAATGCGCAGAGTGTTGAGGCAGGCGCACCTCTATGGCCGCCTAATCGCACACAATGGGAAACTGTATTCTCCTGGCGACAACCACCGTTTATGCAGCGAGGAGACCGCAATCGCGATGGTCAAGGCAGGCTGGCTCAGACATCGGGGCGAGGACTATGAGGTTACGCCTGACGGCCTAAGGGCCGATGCGCGCCGCGAATAGCTTGGTCTGACCAGCGCGTCCACCTCACGCAAGGGCCCAATTAAACCTAGGCGATGCCACCCCTTACTCAGCGACGCTGCCTTCAATTTTTCCAGATCACATAGCCCCGACGTGAGCAACAGTTGAAAGAAGGCCCGCGCGCCTTTGTAACTTGCTGCGGAACGCGAAATCTCGCGTCCGAACATAATAGTCTTCCCGGAATGGCATCGCCTTCGGATGGATCGGTTTCCCAATGCGTTGGCCCCGGTGATCCTAACGACCCGATGAACAGCGCGGTGTCTGGATGCGCCGCCAGTTTTCCGTGTGCGAAACGTAGGTCGATCTGGATATTGACCCCTTCGATGTATCCAAGTTCTCGCAGGGAGAGGAAGAAGGATTCCGAATATTCGTTCGGGAGGACGCCGGGTGCCAGATAGCCAAGGCGCGGAATCTTCTTCGGCTGTTGCGCTCTGGCGGCGAGCGGCCATGCAGCCGTACTACCGATCAGACCGATGAACTCGCGGCGCCTCATGGCCGCTCCCAGTCTCAGACACTGCAACTTAGGCTAAGCGAAGATCGCGCCAAGGGGAAACTAGCATCGGGAGCGGTGTCCACGAGGGCAGCCAATGTCTCAGTAGGGTCAAAAGCAGCGGTGCATACGACTATGGATCGGCGTCCGGTATGACGGTAACAGCAGACCTATCCACAACCACGACGCCCAATAGCCCGGCGGCGATCCAATCCCCAATCCATTTGACCACTGGCCGCGACCGGCACTTGATCAGGGCCATGCGCACGCGCCGCCTTCGCGCACACACTATCGCCGCGCGCCAAAAACCCGATGATATGCAATGATCCCCGAATACTTGATCAAGTTTAATGAGGTAATTGCGTCATGGGTGTTGAAGGGCTGAGCGACGAAAGCGTTTTGCGTCTGTACGAAAACATTAAGCAACAGGCTGACAATCTCCATGGAGGCCGTCATCGCCTGATAGGTGAAGCCGCCAAGCAGCAGGCCGAGCGGCTGCGAGAAGAGATCGACCGCCGACGTTTACGGTACAGTCCCATTGATAGGTGAGGCTGGTGCCCTCCATTCGCCCGTAAATTTCTCAAGTGGTCCGGCCGTCGTCGGTCGGGTAGCGGTCCCTTGCCATGCGAGCCCATGAGGCTATCAAGCCAGCTCCAGCGTGCGAGAAGTGCACGCGCGAAATGATGCTCCTCGGACAGTTGCCTTCGATTGGAGAGCGCAGAGCCGTGCGGGTCTACAGGTGCCTTCCCTGCCAGCGGATAACCTCCACGCCTGCTCAGGAATAGTGGGCGTCGCACTCACGTCTCATTGCGCGCCGCGAAGACCTTCGCTGTTCTCGTGCCTTGTCCGTAGTTTAACGGGCGTTGCGCATCGGCATTGTTTGGCATCTACTTCAAATTGAATTTTATGACGACCTAATTTTCAGACAAGAGCGATTCATTGAGCGTCAAAGCCCTGATGGTGACGATCCTCCAGAACCAAATGTCGTTGCGCGGCGTACATTCACTGAACACTTCTGACTACGAAGAAATCGTGGACTTGCTGATTGAGCAGCTCAGAGAGCTTGAACTTCGCTTGGCCGCGCGCGACGCAGCTGACAAGCAAGAGCCGCCGGAGCCTCGTTAGCCGTCTATAACCTCAACACAAACCGCGCCCGCTAGCGGGCGCAAGCGCTTGCGCCGCGTGGGGCGCGGAGGTTGATGCTCGCTTTCTCTGGCCGCGAGGACCCAGGCACTGTCGGCGCTGGCCCCGTCGGGCACTGGCACTATCGGCTCTGCTCCCGTGGCGCTCGTGGTGCGAGAGACCGTCTCGATCAACCCATTCTTGATGTAGACCGGCGCGGGCAGCAAACCCAATTCACGACTGGGTGACACTAACGCAATGGATATCTCGGCGATGCTGTCCAAGTTGAGCTCCGTGCCCGGCCTGAGCCAAACGACTGGTTGGCCTTCCGCAGAGGTATTCCAACGGGGGCCCCTACAACTCTGGATGCGGCTAGCCGAACACTTGCAGAGGAGGTGAGAAATGATCTTGCTCTTGAGCAAGGCTGTCAGGTTGCATTAGCACGTATAGGTAGCTGCGCACGGCGATTGGTAGAGTGACACCGGACCACCCCTAGCCGCAAATTCGCCACCAGCGCTCCCGCTGCTGTTGGGCTTCGCTGACAGGCCAATGCCTAGTTTGATTTTTGCTTCACATATCGGCCGGGCGCCGTTTCGATAACGGGATATCGAGCGTTCCCCGGCTGTGTTGAGGCGGCAACCGTACCGCTGGAGCGGCGCTTCAGCCAGCCGTCCCAGTCGGGCCACCAGCTTCCCGGCGTCTCCTCCGCCCCCTCCAGCCAATCCGTCGCATCGCCCGCAAGTTTGTCACAAGTCCAATAGCTGCGCTTCTTGCGCGCCGGCGGATTGATCACGCCGGCAACGTGACCACTTGCAGCAAGCACGAAGCGCGGCTCCTTTCCAATGAGGTCCTTCGAGCGGTATGCACTCTGCCATGGCACGATATGGTCCTCGCGCGAGGCCAACAGGTAAAGCGGTATCTTGGCTTTGGATAGGTCGACCCGCACTCCGCATTGAGTGGTGGCATTGGGTTCCTTGATCTTGTTATCGAGATAGGTGTTGCGGGTATACCAACAATACATCGGGCCCGGCAGGCTGACGCTGTCGGAATCCCAGTAGAGAAGATCGAACGCTTCGGGCGGAGCGCCCTTCATGTAGCTCTCGACGACGTAGCGCCAAATCAGGTCGTTGGCCCGCAGGGTGCCGAACGTGAAAGCCAGTTCCTTGCCTGGTAAAATCCCGCCGTTCCCGATCGTCGCCTCACGCAGTGCCACCGAAGCTTGGTCGATGAGCAGACCAATCTCGCCCGTATCGGCGAAATCGATCATCGTGGTCAGCAGCGTCATGGTCATAAGCTTTTCTTCTCCGCGTGCCGCCAGCACGCCTGCGGCACAGCTCAGAATGGTGCCGCCGACGCAGAATCCAAGCGCATGAACCTTGTCGACATCAGCAATGTCGCGCACGACATCGATCGCTTTCAAAGGCCCCAACATCAAGTAATCATCCCACGTCAGATATTGCGTCTCAGCGACTGCGCTGCGCCACGAGATGAGGAAGACTTGTTGGCCCTGAGCAACGGCATATTCAACGAACGAGTTTCCTGCACCGAGGTCGAGCAGATAGTATTTGTTAATGCAGGGCGGAACGATCAGTAGCGGCGTTTTTTCGACCTCGGCCGTCTGCGGGGTATATTGAATGAGCTGGATCAGCTCATTCTCGAAAACCACCGCTCCCGGGGTACTTGCAAGATTGCGACCGACCTCAAAAGCGCTTTCGTCAACCCTCGTGATACGCCCCTTCTGGAGATCCTCGATCAGGTTTTGCATCCCGTCTGTCAGACTCTTAGAACGCGTTTTGATAGCAGTACGAATCACCTCCGGATTGGTCGCGGGGAAGTTCGCAGGGCTCATTGCATCGATGAATTGTCGAGCGTAGAAGCGAAGTTGAAGTCGTGATTTTTCGTCGATTTGTGCCTGATCGACAAAGTCGGATAGTTGCTTCGAGCTCAGTAAATATGTCTGTTTGAGAAGATCGTAATATGGCGAGTGGCTCCAGGCCTCGTCCTTGAAGCGCCGATCGCCGCGCTGGGATCGTCCGGATGCGTCATCGTTCCGCACGGATCCGCCGTTCAAAAAGCCACGCCAAAAATCCAGCACAGGCAGCCAGTACTGTTGCTGCAGGCCCACTGCCACGGCGAAAGTGGACCTCTTCTCATCTTGCTCCGGTTTGCCATCAACACCCATGGTCGCAGCAAGCGCTTCGTCAAACTGTTTGGCAGTCTGCTGGCCGACTTTCATCAGGCTTTCGAGATAGGCGGACGGACTGCCTTGCAAGGACGGGCTGTTCATTTGCACCTCCTACGAATGGCATCGCTGGCGGCCGATCATAATTCTCGTCGTGAATATTAGCAGTGTGTTTTTCCCGCGCGGATCTCCTTGGCTTTGTTGCAGCGCAGGACAACTAAGCAGCCTCGGGTTGACATAGATCAACTGTCTCGGTTGCCGGTCGCACAACCTCGAAAGAGGAAACGCATTTTAGGGGAACGCTGGCGCGCAGGCCAGATACCGGCGGTGCAGTGCTGGAGCATCTTGCCGCACCAGGCCAACTCCTGACACCGTCAGGTGACGCATCATGGATCATCCGCTCAGACGCCCGGAAGAAATTCTCGCCTATCGGCCGCTGAAACAGATTCTCAAGGTGGGAACTGTGTTTACCGTTGGTCCGAAAGATAACGTGCTGACGGCGGTGCGGCTCATGGAAGAAAAGAACATCGGCTTTCTCGTGGTTCTGGAGAAGGACGCAATCACCGGCGTTCTCTCAGAACGCGACTGCGTTCGGCGCGTTTTGCTTGCCGGAAAGTCTCCAGAAGGCACTTTGGTAGCGGACATCATGATCCGGGATGTTGTCAAAGCCAATCTTGAGACTACGTTCGCTGATTGCCTGAGGCTTATGCACACGCATAGCATTCGTCACCTGCCGGTTCTCTATCAGGGCAAGACGATGGGCGTGATCTCGATTCGTGACCTGTTGCGCGAGGCGGTAGAACATCACGCCAAGGTCATCAGCGAGCTTGAGCGTGAACGAATGCAGATGCTCACGTCAACAGCTTGAGCAAGCCTGGATCCGCCGGCTTGAGGTTAGAAAAGGAGGGTCGCCATGAATCTCCTGATCGTGCTGGGCGCTCTTGTCTTTCTCATGTTTGTTGCCTACCGCGGCTACAGTGTGATCCTGTTTGCCCCGATCGCCGCGATGGGCGCTGTGTTGCTGACCGATCCCTCGCTGGTCCCCCCGCTCTTTTCCAGCGTCTTCATGGAGAAGATGGTCGGCTTCGTCAAAAATTACTTCCCGGTCTTCATGTTGGGCGCCGTCTTCGGCAAGGTTATCGAGCTGTCGGGTTTTTCCAAGTCGATCGTATCCGCGGTGATCGGAGTCCTTGGTCGGGAGCGGGCAATGCTATCCATTGTCGTCGTCTGCGCGATCTTGACTTACGGCGGCGTGTCGCTGTTCGTCGTGGTGTTCGCAGTGTACCCGTTCGCGGCCGAGATGTTCCGCCAGGGCGGCATTCCAAAACGGCTTATCCCCTGCACAATCGCTCTCGGGGCATTCAGCTTCACCATGGATGCATTGCCGGGAACGCCGCAAATTCAAAACATTATCCCGTCGACGTTCTTCAACACGACAACGTGGGCGGCGCCGGTTCTGGGGCTCATTGGTAGCGTTTTCGTTTTTGTCGTCGGTCTCGGCTATATCGAAAACCGCCGCCGTGCCGCGCAAAAGCAGGGGGAAGGCTACGGAACGGAGCTTGTGAACGAACCAGAGCTCTTCGAAGAAAAGGAATTGCCGAACCCGTGGATCGCGCTTTCGCCACTGGTCGTGGTGGGCGTCATGAACTTCGTTTTGACGCAGCTGGTGCCCCGCGCCTATGGCGCAAATCATGAGGTAACGCTCGGCGGGCACGCGATCGTGACGAAGGTTGGTCCGCTGGCGGCCATCTGGGCCGTCGAGGGCGCGTTGCTTCTTGGCATTTTGACCGTATTCGCCTTTGCCTGGCGCCCCGTGCTTGCAAAGTTTGCGGACGGCAGCAAGGCCGCAGTTTCTGGGGCTCTACTTGCCGCGCTCAATACCGCATCAGAGTATGGGTTCGGCGGAGTGATTGCTCTGCTTCCGGGCTTTGAGACGGTTGCCGCCGCACTCAGGGCAATCCCCAATCCGCTTGTCAATGAGGCCGTCACCGTGACGGTGCTTGCCGGTATTACCGGCTCGGCTTCCGGCGGCATGAGCATTGCCCTTGCTGCCATGTCCGATGAGTTCATTGCCGCGGCTAAGGCGGCAAATATCCCGCTGGAGGTGTTTCATCGCGTCGCGGCCATGGCAAGCGGTGGCATGGACACCCTGCCCCACAACGGTGCGGTCATCACGCTACTTGCCGTTACGGGCCTCACCCACAGGCAGGCCTACAAGGACGTGTTCGTGATCACGATGATAAAAACTGCGGCGGTGTTTGTTGTGATCGCGTTTTTCTATTTGACTGGAATCTACTGAGGACGCTGCCTAGGGATCGAAAGCCAAAAATAGCCGTGAAGACCAGTCTGCGGCAAGTGCGCGCCGAGAGACTTGAAAGCCTGAGGAGCGACCTATGTCGGTTCAGCCCAATCGAATAACGCTTGCGCCGGTGAAGGCGCTCGACAGCGGAAAAATCGTCAGCGCACAGGAAGCAGCAAGCCTCATCCGAGACGGTGACACGGTTGCCACAGGCGGCTTTGTCGGCATTGGCTTCCCTGAGGAAATCGCCGTGGAGATCGAGACCCTCTATCTTGCAAAGGGTGAGCACCCGGCTCCAACCGGCAGCAAACCTGGCAATCTAACACTGATCTACGCCGGCGGTCAGGGTGACGGTAATCAACGCGGGCTCAACCATTTCGGCCATGAGGGCCTCGTGCGGCGGGTGATTGGCGGGCATTGGGGGCTGGTGCCAAAGCTTCAGAAGCTCGCAATCGCCAACAAGATCGAGGCGTACAATCTACCGCAGGGCGTGATCTCGCACCTGTTTCGCGACATTGCAGCGAAGCGCCCAGGGCATCTCACCCGGGTGGGGCTTGGAACGTTTGTCGATCCTCGCAACGGGGGCGGCAAGATCAATGAACGAACCAAGGAAGATCTTGTCCGTCTTATCAGTATCGATGGTGAGGATTTCCTGTTTTACCGCGCGTTCCCGATCGATGTTGGGATTATCCGCGGCACCACCGCCGATCCTGACGGTAACATCACGATGGAAAAGGAGGCGTTGACACTGGAGGCGCTCGCCATCGCCATGGCTGCACGCAATTCAGACGGCCTGGTCATTGCCCAGGTGGAGCGGATAGGCGAGCGCGGCTCGCTCAACCCGCGACAAGTCAAGATTCCCGGAATTATGGTCGACTGTGTGGTCGTCGCCAAGCCGGAGCATCACTGGCAGACATTTTCCGTTCAGTACGACCCGGCGTTCAGCAGCGAAATCCGAGCCCGAGTCGATTCGATCGCGCCCATGGAGATGAGCGAACGAAAGATCATCGCGCGGCGCGCCGCGCTTGAACTCAGCGTCAACAGTGTCGTCAATCTCGGCATTGGCATGCCCGAGGGCATCGCGAACGTCACCAACGAAGAGAAAATTGCGGACCTCATGACGTTGACGGCCGAACCCGGCGTCATCGGAGGCGTCCCCGCCGGCGGTCTCAATTTCGGAGCGGCGGTCAACGCCCAGACGGTGATCGATCAGCCCTATCAATTCGATTTCTACGACGGGGGTGGCCTCGATGCAGCCTTCCTTGGGCTCGCACAGGCCGATTCCCAGGGCAACCTGAACGTCAGCAAATTTGGACCGCGGCTGGCTGGCGCGGGCGGGTTCATCAATATCAGCCAGAACGCCAAGAAGCTCGTGTTCGTCGGCACATTCACGGCAGGCAAGCTCGCAGTGGCTATCGACAACGGAGGCTTGCGAATCCTCAACGAAGGCGCCTCGGCGAAGTTCGTCAGCGAGGTCGAGCACCGGACATTCTCGGGCCCATACGCAGTCCAGCGTGGGCAGCCCGTCCTCTACGTGACCGAGCGATGCGTTTTCAAATTAACACCGGACGGCCTCGAACTCATCGAAATTGCTCCAGGAATCGACGTCGAGCGAGACATCCTGGCCCGGATGAAATTCCGGCCGATCGTGCGCAATCCGTCCACCATGGATAAGCGCATCTTCGCGCCCGGCCCCATGGGACTGCGCGATCAATTGCTCCGCATGCCAATCGCGCAGCGGTTCTCCTACCACCCCAATGACACTCTGTTCTTCGTCAACCTCGAAGGGCACAGCATCCGCAAGCACGAAGATGTCGAGCAGGTTCGCCTCGCCGTGGAAAGCAAACTGGCGCCAATTCCCCACAAGGTCTACGCGATCGTCAACTACGACAACTTCGAGATTTATCCGGACATCATCGACGAATACACCGCCATGGTCCGGGGGCTCGTCGACCGCTTCTATTCGGGCGTCACGCGCTACACGACCAGCAGTTTTCTGCGTGCCAAGCTGGGTGACGCGCTCAAACAGCGCGCCTTGTCGCCACATATATTCGAAACCGCGGCGGAGGCCTCCGCGCATCTCGCATCTGAACGGAAGTCGGCCTGACGTTCCTGGATAGTCTAGTCGACGACGTGATATCCGCCGTCGATATAGATCGTATCGCCAGTGATGAGCCGCGCCACGTCATGTGCGAGAAAGGCTGTCGCCGCGCCGACGTCCTCGATGCTCACCAGACTTCTCGCCGGAGCCTTGGCTTTGGCCTTTTCGAGCAGCTTGTCGAATTCGGGGATCCCTGATGCGGCTCGGGTCGCAAGGGGACCTGGGGAGATCGCGTGCACGCGAATACCTTTCGGTCCCAGCTCCGCGGACAGGTATCTGACCGCGCTTTCAAGGGCCGCCTTGGCAACGCCCATGATGTTGTAGTTTTTCACGACGGTCTGGCTGCCGTAATACGTCATTGTAAAGAGCGTTCCGCCCTTTTTCATGAGCGGTTCGGCCAGATGGGCCATCCGAAGAAACGTCCAGCATGACACCTGCATCGTCGTCAGGAATCCATCTAGAGATACATCGGCAACACGTCCCTGGAGTGCCTGTTGAGGCGAGAATGCGATGGAGTGCACGACGAAATCCAGCTTGCCCCATTCCTTGGCGATGCGCTCGAACACCGCCTCCATCTGCCCATCCACGCGGACGTCGAGCGGCATCACGATGGAAGATTCGAGCGCACGCGCCAACGGATCGACGTGTTTCTTGGCCTTGTCGTTCAGATAGGTGACAGCGAGCTCGGCGCCGAAGGCGCGGAATGCGGCGGCGCAGCCCCAAGCTATCGATTGCTGGTTGGCAATGCCAACGACGAGCCCCTTTTTGCCCTCCAGCAGCTTGGCCTTGACGGTAGGAATCAACCGCGCCTTGCCATTCCTCGGTATCTCGAGGGGCTCGCCACGGGCGTACCTTTCAGCAGCCTGCTTCAGTGTGGTGAAACAAGTCCGAACTGCGAACAGGTTGGCGAGTCTGCTTCAGCACGCGGGACATGCTGCCATCACCGCACGCGCACTCCCAAATTTCCCCGTCAAACTGTTCATTATCGATCAGTGCGAACGTTGCCCAAGCCGGCGTCTGGAAAAAGTCCGGTCCGTTGAGGTCAGCGAACCTCTTCGTTGTCGGCTTGAAGCCGCCGTTCAGATTGTAAGTGAGATCGGTCACGCGGGATCTCCTTGCTGGAATAGGCAGAGTATCAGACTCGTTGATCTCGCAATTCCGCAAGGAGCTTTGGTGAGTCAAATTGACTCACCCCTTCCCCCATCAAGCATTACGAGCTTCCGATGGCGACCTGCTGGGCTCTTGGTCGCAATATCCAAATGCTCATCGAAATGGGAAATTTTGCTGGGGCGTGTACTAATTAACTCGCGGATGTCCGAGGGCTAAGCGGAAATATTCCGCTCGGTCAGAGTATTACCGGTTTTGACCCCAACCCCGACATTGCATTGCACACACAGAGGCCACACCATGTGCTAAGCTAGGTGGAGCGATTGGAGGCCGGAGATGAGGTGCCTGCGCATATACGCAACGCCTGACGGGGAGTCCCATTTTGGAGAAGTCGATATCGCAATGACGACGACGCCGGCGTTTCCCAACGAAGCGCCGTTTGAACTTTCGGCTTACTACCCAGCGTCACGCATCCGTTTTGCTCACATCCCCGCCGGGGTGCGCGAAGCGGGCTTTCACACGCCCCCGGATCGACTCCTCGCAATATGGCTGGATGGCCACGTGGAATTTGAAACGAGCGATGGAGAGGTGAGACGCCTTCCGGCGGGAAAAGCTGTTCTCGTCGAGGATACGCACGGGAAAGACACATCTCGCGCCACCCCGAGGAAGGACAGAACGTTATCACAGTCATACTGCCGAACGGCCTTGATTAGTCGGCTTCTGGCCCGTCGCATAGAGTGCGGGTGGCCTGATTACGTCAGAATGTGGGGACAGAGCAGACCGGCGGAGAACAGGCCCGATCGACGCGATTGACCACTTCAGACATCGGCAACCCAGCAATATTCACTGCGGCGGCACCCGCACGTCTTTCAAGTTCGAGTTTCGACAGTTTAACTGTCGCGCTGCAATCCTTGGAGGCCCGCATGCACCGGCGTGATTTCATCGGGCTGATCGGCGCGACCGCCTTGAGTATTCCTCGACCGGGCTATGCCCAGAAGAAAACGGACATGCCGTTGGTCGGTTTTTTGCTGGTGCAAAAGCTGGAGACCTCAAACTCTAAAGATAGAATTACCATGCTCCGGAAAGGCACTTCAGGAGGAGGGTTTCATCGAAGGGACGAACTATTCCCTTGCCGTGCGGTCCGCCGAAGGAGACCCAGATCGTTTTCCTCAGCTTGCTAGGGAATTGGGCGCGCTCAATGCACGCGTCATCGTCGTGAATGGCTCTCTCTATGGCTTGGTAGACTCAGTGTTGTGCACGGAAGGGTCATACCGCGGACAAAAGACACCGTCGAATATTGTGCGTCAGTGCGAAGTATTTCACGAGTTTCGTCGATCTTTTCCAGCGCTGCCGCTTGTTTTCTGCAACGTTGCTGCCGACCTCGTCGCGCTAGGCATAGTCCCAAGCTATACGCACCCGGGCGGGTTGCTCACCGGAAACGTGATGAACGCAGCCGGTGGCGAAGAAACGGTGACCCAAAAGCGGATCGGGTTCTTCAAGGAGCTTGTCCCAAATCTGGTGCGCCTCGGCATGATAGCGCCCGCCAACGGGGTGTTGGCGATGCAGGAGAAAGATGCGCTGCAAAAAGTGTCCGCCCAGTTGGGCTTTGAGGTCGTTCACTACGATCTCAGCACCTTTGACGATCTGGACAGCGCCGTTGCAGCGGGTCTTCGGGATGACGTGAGCGCGTTCTACATCTCGGGCGAGCCTCTGATGAGCGTTGATGTTTCACGCGTTATAAATTCCGTCACAGCCTCCGGAAAGCCGAGTGTCGCTCCCTATCCGTTCTGGGGACAAGCCGGACTTCTGATGAGCTATGCGCCCGACCCGCTCGATGGTGTGCATCATGCGGGCACCTATGCCGGGAAAATATTGCATGGCGCGAAGCCCGGCGATCTCCCGATCGAGCAGGCGAGCAAGTTTACCCTCGTTATCAACCTTAAGACCGCTAAAGCGCTCGGCATTAGCGTGCCTCCCACGTTGCTGGCAGTCGCCGACGAGGTGATCGAATAGCACCCGTTGTACCGCGATGCGTGCGTCCGGAAGTGGCCCTTCTGCGACCTCGGGCGATGTCCGCTTTTCCGCCGCTATCAGGGTAGAGTCGAGATGTGGCGCGGTGGCTTTAGGCTGAGCATATCTGTTGCCGCCTCTTTCGTCTGGCGGTGCCTTAGTAGTTCGACCATGACTCCGTTTCCACATCCCGCTCATCGAACCGGACGTGCGGAGCTACCGCATCCGGCTCTCGGACAAGACTTCACGCCTTCACCCACGGCACGTCACGTCCAAGCGCAGTTAGGCGTACGAGACCGAAGTACCCGTAGAGGTGCGAGAGTGGATAAGTCCCGCCCTTGCGTCGCCTGACCTTGTGCTTGATGCGCAACCACCGGCGCAACCGCACAGCGGTGTAGTTGTCGATCGCGCGGTACGCCTTGTTGACGGTGCCTACACTGAAGTAGTTCGCCCATCCGCGCACCGTGCGGTTCAACTTGCCCACCAGCTCTGTGGTTTGTTGCCATGTCCCCATTCGGTCCGTCAGCGCATGGATTTTCTCGACCATACGCTTGATGCTCTTCTTCGATGGCCGGTATCCCAGGCGCGCCTGGCCGGTTCTCGCTGAGTACATCCACCCGAACGAGTAGCCCAAGAAGTCGAACTCCTCTTCCGGGACCTTGCAGATTCGTGTCTTCTCCTCGTTGACCGTCAGCTTCAGCTTTCCCATGATCTCGCGCAGTCGCGACAAGGCCTCTTCGGCTTTGCCCCGCCTGCATAGGATCACGAGATCGTCGGCATAGGTCACGATGCGAGTGCCGAGGCTTCGCTCGAGACCGAGCATCTTCCATCCCAACACAAACCGGCGCATGTAAAGATTCGCCAGCAGCGGTGAGAGGGGTGAGCCTTGCGGGATGCCGCGCCGGTTGTCCCGGGCTTCGGTCGTCCGTTTCTTCCTTCCTCGATCATCGGTTTCTTCCACGGGACATTCCAGCCACATCTTGATCAGATGCAGCACGCGCCGATCAACAATCCGGCGCGCTACCGACTTGAGAAGTTCGGCATGCGGAATGCTTCCGAAGTAGTCCGCGAGGTCGGCGTCAACGACTTCCGAGTGACCACGGAACAGTTGCGCTTCCACCTCGACCACCGCCTGTTGGGCATTTCGCCCGGGACGGTACGCGTACTGTTCGGGTGGAAGATCGGCTTCGAAGATCGGTTCTAGCACCAGCATCGTTGCCGTCATCAGACTCGATCACGCAAGGTCGAGATGCCTAATGGCCTGAGTTTGCCATTGGCCTTCGGTATGTACACTCTTCTGATAGGGTCCGGTCGATACGTCTCCTGCCTGAGCGCAAGCGCCAGTTCGCCAAGCCACCGCTGCGTCCCGTACGCCTCGATGTCCGCGAAGTCCTGACCATCTACACCCGGTGCGCCCTTGTTGGAGCGGCACTGGGCGTAGGCATGCGCCAGGATGTCTTCACGGCTGATCTTGTCGTACAGGGCATAGAAGCGATAACCGGCTTCTGCCTTCGCTTTCGCATGCAACGCCGTCTGCAGTTTCTGAACACTCTTCGGAGTTGATAGGTTGCCCAATCTCCCGGTCCCTCACTACGTCTTTGCGTTCGTCTTGAACTGAGGCCCCTTCCCTCCACCGGCGTTACTCGGCTTCACCGGTACTACGAACCTCTCCGCATCCCCACGGCGCCCGGCCTGTCCCTCGCGGGCGTCCGGTTGATCATCCCTGACCACGTCGTGGGGCCTCCCGTGTTGCGTACGCTTTCCTTGTGTACATGCTGTCGCCACTACCCCGGCACAGCCCCCAGTCGTGTCAGCCTTCCCTGATAACCCTGTCAGGTCGGCCCATGCATCGTCCTTTTCGAGGCTTGCTCGGCGTTCACTCGCGTTACGGCCTGCACACTCGCGCGGTCACCGTATATCGTGACACGCTATCCGAAGGCTTCAGCCACTTCGTCACCTCCATAGCTGCTCCGGTTGCTTCCGGCTGGAGCGGTTGCCGGGTGGGGACTTACACCCCACTGGAAAAGCGCCGCCTTGTCACGGCGCACGGGTTGAGCGGACATCAGTCCGGCCAAGCCGCTTACTGAGTACACGCCCTCGTACTCAAGTGCCTCGCGGAAAACGATGTAGAAGACGTGCCAGGTAACCACTACCGGTACCTTGGTCGTTTCAATCCCGGCTAACGCCCCCAGGGGTCTCCCACCCCTTCAGCGATAGCTGGCCGCCAGAGCCGTTAGGCGGAGCGTGTGCTCTATGAGATCCACCCGGCGTAATAGGCGCGCTGTCCGACCAGTCCGGTTACGACCAGTGACGCACGGCCATGAGGCCGCCGATGTCGTATTCCTCCATCAGCAGGCCGCCCAGCTCGCTGCCGTGCCGGATGCCTTCCATCTGGCGCAGGATCATCGTGTATTCGGCGCTGCCCTCGCGGGCATCCTCAAGCCGATAAGCCAGCTCGCGGATGATGTCTTCCAGCTCGACTTCTTCGGCGGTCTTCGGAATGTCAGGCGAGTAAACGGTGCTAGTCATCGGCCCCTCGCAAGAGTGCGCGGCAGACGACCGTCCCTCCATAGCAACCCATTTTCGTCGCAGGCATAGGGATCGCTGCCGCACCGAAATATTCTACCCTGGCTGAGAGGAAACAACCACGGCGCAAAGTGCGACCACCCGGTACCGGTACCTTGTCGGCTTCAATCCCGGCTAGCGCCCCCCTGGGATCACCCACCCGCTTTCAGCGTTAGCTGTCCACTGCGAGGGCCGCCAGAGGCCGTTGGGCGGAGCGTGTAGCGGTCTGGCCCTGGTGCGGCGTGATCGCATGCTGACGGAGCAGTTCATGTATATTTTGCGGGCTTCCACCCAATGGCATTAAGGGCGGACCGGGGGACGAACTTGGAGGCCAACGCGAGCACGAGCTTGCTCGTAAACCTGAACTGCGCCCGGCATCGCGATCGACACCGCCAAGCCGAATGGGACCGTTTCATCGGCTTTCGCTCCTCGATCCGGTTCTCGTTGAATGGAGATTTCTAGGGTATCATTGGGTCCGATAACTGGAGCGCGTTGCCCTTCCCAATGCCTGGAAAAAACGGTCCCGCGGCTGCTCTGATTTATATCCGGTTGAGTTTTTGATGCATCAGCCCGGAAGCCGCCCAGATCATCTGGGACCGTCAAGGTGAGCTTAACGGACCGGTACGACTGCCTCCCCGGCAATACCGGCGTAAACCACGCAAGTGTTGCGTGCAAAGAGTGCAATCGGGCTTGTCCGCCTAGGCACGCCGGAAGGGGGACTGCTACGGTGCACTTTTTCTCTTGGGCGAGCGTGCCAACAGCCCAAAACGTTGCTCGATCCTCGGCACAGTAAACCGCTGCATCCGCATCTACCAAGCCGTAACCAAGGAACCGTCGAATATTGTCCTTCTGTCTGACGCTTTGTCGATTATCGGGCGGCCCAAGAATTTGCTTTATCAAGTTTGCGCTATCGTCAGGCCAGACGGCGGTGTGAACGATGAGCGCCTTGATGAGCACCGCGCGCTCTTGATGAGGCAGATTTAAGAACGTTTGCCCGTAAACATCCTCTAGCGCATCATGAATGCGGTGAGCCAACCGAGAGGTCAATGCTGCCGCCGCGCTTGTGCCTCCCGTATAGTGCTCCCAATTCGTCCCGCCTGCACGTGGGGGCGCAGCCACTCGAAGCCCATGGGGCCTGCCGGCCCCGCTAGGCTTTACGGCCAGTACCGTTCCACTGCTGACCATCGACAAATGCTCGCGCGATCCAGGCATCAAGATGTCGGGCTTAACGCTGTTCGCAAATCCGGGACCTAGCGCGCTGGAGGGGTTTGCCATTCGAAACGGAAAAAAAGGATCAACCCTACCTCTAGCGCCGCGTCGATCAGCATCTTGAACTGCGTCTATGTTTGCTGCGCCGACTGTTACGCCGTTCACCGTCTCAGAGGGAGAAAGCAGTCGGCGTGAAGCTATTAATTGCGATAGTGCGCGAAGGGTATTTTCAGCTCGATCCGCTGGCAACGCAGTCTCAAAATCTTGCATTGAGGTGATCGACGCGATTTCGAACGGCGAAAGGTAGTTCCCGGCACTCACTAAGAATAAGATGCCGTAGCGATGCGACAATCGATCGAGGATCCAAGCCCATGGCGATAGCTTTCCGTGAAAGGGCTTTCTCGTGTTTCCCAAGGACAAGTTGACTATTATGACGTTCGGCGCAGTCGCGTCTGCTCCCTCTCGCATCGCAAGAATGGCTTGATAGATCAAATCAACGATAAGCCTGTCTTCGGGAAATTGGTCGCGCGAACCCAACACCGGGACACAGTGTATGCGTCGCCCAATCAACGGCTCCGTCAAATTGCGGTCGCCATGCATTATCAGGGAAGCCATGGCCGTACCGTGTGTTCGTTCCGCTACCAAGGCGTTGGGCTCAAGGCCAAACAGATCGTTTACGTCTAACCGCCATAAACCGTAGCAACTTGAGACAGCGTTGATCTTGGTTAACCAGCGATTTTAACGGACGATACATTTCGTTTGAAATCGTGAGTTTAGTCTAAGCCACGTTCTGTTAGATTCTCCAACAGCGGCTGAGGAGATTGATGGGGCCTTCCTAGTTCGGGGGGCAAGATGATCGCCGAGATAGTATATTTGTCTGCCTTGGCTCTAGCCGAGGCCGCTTGGCTCTATGCCCTTGCAAAAACAACAATGGCCGTTGGCAATTGGATGATGTCCTAAAACCGCTCGCGCTAACGATTAACGAAGAGGCGATCGGTTCGATCCAGGTCCGCAGCTAGCGACCGCTGGACGCTCTCGGCTTGGTCTTTCGTCAGATTGACAGCCGCAACTTGATTAGTCCCGAACAATGCAGGGCCTTTACGTTGTCGATCGTAGACCATCCAACCCTGAGATGCCTGCCGCACCATAAATCTCGGTGGAGGCGCTAGCTTATCACTCATGTTTTGCCCTTTGTTCTTACCTTGCACACAGCGAAGTTTTGGCACATTGAGGCGAACGCTTTGGTTTCAGTACTCTCAAGCAAAACCGTGCCGCGCTCCGAGTGAAGCAACGGTGGACGCTACCCTCCGTTCCCAGCGGTTGGATTCGAAGAGAGGGCAACTTGTACCGCTGGGCGCTTTCAATAACTGGCAAAGGAACGACTCTCGACACAGCTAGTCATCTCTATGCTCTCGGGAAAAGCTCCCAATGAAACCACCCCGAGAGAAAACCTTCCTACAAAGTTGGCGGCCTCGGCATCCCTCTCGCTGGGGTCGCTTGTCGGAGAGGCGGCGCGATTGGGATGTTAAACGATGCACTTCTGGATGAGCTGAGGCAGCTGGAGCGCGAGGTGGTTGATGGCGAACGGCGCCTGGCGGAACAGGAGGCGTTGGTCATTAGTTTGAAACGGCAGAATAAAGACACCAGCAACGCCCAAGCCGAACTGGAAGCATTGCGTGAGAACCAGCGCCGCCGCCAGCAAGATCGGCATCGCATCTTGTCGCTGCTGCAACCATAAGTCTCTGATCGTTGGGCCTTCCGTATGTCCAAAAGTGAACATAACTCATCCGCATTCCCGGGCATGCTTGGGGGCATGCTCACGCAAGCGCGCCCGAGCGAAGCAGTCAGACCGCGGCCTCCTTCCTGCGACGACTGCCGCATGCCAGCTGCGTTCAGGACCGAGATTTCTCAGGCGCGAGCCGGCCAGTCTGCACGCGTGTACCAGTGCGCAAACTGTGCGAAGGTTATTTGGGACGATTAGGGCCGCCCCTCACTGTCTTTAGCCGCCGTACATCTAATCGTTCGCCAGAGTTCAATCCGACGCTTCACGCCCCTTAGTAGTCAGCTCGTATCGATCGTCGTTCTTCGTCATCCAACCGCCCTCGACCAGACGCAGTGCAAACAATTTCTTGCAGACCGGATGAAAGGCGCCCGGGTGATAGACCTGATCGTTTCGCTCGATCAGGTAGCCGTAGAGCCGGGCCTGCCGCAAAGTCCTGTATACCGCTTCTGAAAGCACCATCATAACAGCGTTCAAGCATCGGCTTGACACAGCGTTCCTAAGGATGGCGAGGCACTGTGGGGATGCTATTGTCGCACGCGGTCACAGCTCCCGTTCCATAGCGGGGTGGCTGCGGTTCTTGACCTTGATCCAGAACTTTTGCCGGCCACCGCGATAGGGCCGATCGCGATGCTTCGAGACAAGAGCCTCAAGGCCCATGCGGCAGGCTGCCCGGAATAGGTCAGGTCCGATCTCGCCGCGCTCGAAGGGAGCAACTGTGATGCCGTCTGGCCGGCGCGCCAGTAACCGCTCTAGGTTGGTCTTGCGCAGGTGCAGCGGCAGGGACCTCAGGTCGTCGCCGTCCATGGCGAGGACATCGAACGCGTAAAGCTGCACTCCGTGGTCATGCTTGCGGGAGTGCAGCGCGTTGAAATCGGAAATGCCGTCAACGCCCAGGATCACGGCCTCGCCGTCGACGACGAAGTGCTTCTGCCGGTTCTTCAGCGCGGCCTCGGCGATCCACGGGTAGCGCTTGGTCCAGTCGCTGCCGTTCCGCGAGAGGAGCCGCACGCGCTTCTCCTCCCGGATGACGAGCATCCGGTAGCCATCGTGCTTCACCTCATGGAGCCATTCAGGCCCGGACGGGACCTGCTTGCCGGCGGTGGCCAGGCAGAGTTCGTAGGCCGTGCGCATGACCTCTAAAATAGGATTTCCGGAGCAACTTTGGAGTCGGGAACAAGTGGCAACTTGGTGAATTCTCAATCTGCTCCGGTCACGCCCCTGTACCGGAGTACGACTAAAAGGCCCCAGCTGGCGCCCAAACGGCTGGGGCCTATTACTGTTCAAAAGTGAACACGGCGAAGTCTATCCTAGGTAGTTGCCCCACATTTTTGAGCGATTTAGAATCGGTTCCAACCTAAGGAATGGGTGGTCCTTTGGAGCTACTCAGGCGCTCAATTGAACAGATCAGCCCTCCGATTTGCACTGAGTGCAAGGTCGAAATGGGTTGGACTCGATCCGCTCTTGTCAAAGAAGAGCGAGCCATCACACACCTGTTTGCATGTCCTCGTTGTGATCGGATTTGTCAAACGAAGACGCCCGTGAAGGCCTCCAAGGAGTAACCCGGTTGCGTCGGGTTGCTATTCGGGTTGCCGCGCGGAGGTTGGCTGACTGCGAGGCTGCTAGTCGGGTTGCCCGCTCTTCGCTATCTGCCATTGCTTCGTAAGCCTCCGCCATTCTCAGATACTGGTAGCGTGTTTCGCGCGGGAAGGCCATGTGCCCTTCTATCGAGCGCAGGCGCCTCCTAGAGCGTGATGGCCGCTGGGTGGGATGAAGCACGGAGCTTCCGGGGCGGCCCTTATCTCGTCACCAGGAGCGAAATCATTCAATTCGCTAAGCAATATGATCCGGTACCCCGCCACATCGATGAAGAGGCTGCGGCGCGCTCAATCTTGGGGGGGACTGACAGCATCCAGTGCCCATACGGTCTCCATTTTTATTTTGTCGACGACCCGGCTTCAGCCACGATTCCATGTCCTTGCGGGAATGGGCTGGGATGAGGTGAGGCTGCCGAACCCGGTACGTCCGGGCGATGAACTCGATCTCGAAACGACGGTTCTTGAGATGCGCGAGTCGAAATCCAATGCGATCTCGGGGCGGGGCGGACATGAAAGCTGTCGGACTAATTGCTGCAATAATCATATTGCTTCTGGTTGGGTTCATCCTGGGTCAAAGCTACCAGATTGGCGCATTGCAGAAAATCTTCGGAACCCCCGCCGCGGCCGCAGCCCTCATTGCTGCTGTATTTGCACTCGTTAGCGGAGTGGGAGGCCCGGTAGCGTCCTATTTGATCGGCTCAAGGCAAGCCGACATCGCGGCACGCCAAGCGAGTGCAGCAAAAGTTTCCGCTGATGCAGCGAGCGCTACCGCACTGAGCGCTGGCGATCGCGCACTTGCAAACGTAAGGCTGAGTTGGTTGCAGTCTCTTCGAGACAACCTTTCAGAGTACCACTCCATCCTGATGAGCGCGCAGGATCCTCACGATAAACTTGACAAAGGAACCCGGTTTTGCTTCGAGAATGCCGACTCAAAAAAAGCGTTCGCCCTGATCTGTGAAAACCTCGGCGTTCAATACACGGACGCCAAGGAGCCCGCCTGACTTAATCCCTGCTTTAACTGCGGTCATCTACCCTCATGGGGGACGTGACCGAACTCGCTGCTGGCTTGCCCCAGTCGCGAATGACCCTAACCGGACCTGCGTCAGTCGAGGTTGTCTCTGACCATCGGGGTTTGCCGTGAAGCGGTTCGTCGACCCAAATGGGCCTAGGCCGGATTCATGCCCTTGGACTTGAGCACGGCGGCGCCGGTCGGACCGGTCAGAAGCTCGATCAGCGATTTGGCAGCTGCCGGCTCGTTGCTCGTGGCTCCGATGCCGACCGCGAAGACTATCGCACTGTGCAAATCACCGGGCAGAGGGCCGACCACTTGAGCCCCCGGAACCGCGGCAATTTCCGAGGCCTGTGCGACGCCCATTTCGACTTCCCCCTTTGCGACGAGTTCGCCCGCTTCGGCACCCGGCACCAGGACGGTCTTGGATTTCATCTGATCGGCAATGCCGAGACGATCGATGACCTTGGCGAAATAGACGCCACTAGCACCGCCCCTCGCTGGATCGGCGTAGGAGATCGATTTCGCGGCGAGAAGCGCAGTCTTGAGCTTTTCCGCCGTGCTGATATCGGGCTTGGGCGCACCGGTGCGTACCCCGATGGCGACGTAAGAGCTCCCCACGTTGACGATAGTGCCTTGGGCAACCTTGCCTTGGCTCTGCAGACCGTCGAGCACAGGGCGCGACAGGATCATCACATCTGCCGTTTCGCCCGCGTCGATCCGCTTATTCAGATCCGCGATCGTGCTGTAGACGATCATCAGCTTGTTGCCGCTGCTACTTTCGTATTTCGCAGTGAGCTCGTCGAGCGTAGGGGTGAGCGCGACCGTACTCATGACCCTGACTTCGGCGGCATGGGCGGCGGGTGCTGCAGCTCCAAGAGCTAACAGAAACGAGTACTCGACTGCCGCCGCAAGGGTGACCCGTCGCGAGAAAAACCGTCCTATCATGGCTTTCTTGCCTCCCTCCAAGGTGTCCGGTTGATAATTTGCCAGCGAGGTCGTGCGCTTTCATCGCGGCATGGCTGCTCACCGCATTGCATATGTCAGTTCTTTTGCCGCGCTACTTCCGGTTAAATACTTCCGTACACCACGCCTGCTGATCTTCGGGTTTGCCCACAAAAGCGCACGAAAATGGACCGCCGGTTATTCCGGCAAGTTTTCCAGTTGCTTCGCGGATTATGTTCTCGCCGTTTGCTTTACCATCGGGGGTGGTCGTGATCGTATACGACCCTTTCATTTGATCATCACCACTGCCCCAAGTGAGTTCGCCCTCACCCTTGCCGGTTTCTTGTGTAAGCCGATAGGTCCCGGAAGCAGCCGCCATATGCAGGGGACCGCTTCCAGCATCGTTGAAGGTAACGCCCCATAGCGTTCCGTGGACAACGCCTTTGTCTGCGCCTTCTTGGATCAGCTTCCACCCGCCGTGGATTTTGATCGCGGCGGCGTCCTCTGCCGATGCGGGGAATACCAAACCGGAAGCCACTATCAGCGCGGAAACAGTTTTACGCATGTGGAGGTCTCCTCTTTGGTTGTGTGTCGCGACAAGAAAAAGAGGGTCACAGTCGCGTCTCTTGAAGTCGCCTCCAATTCTATCTGATTGCGGCGGGTGGCCGGGCCGACGATGAATTGCCAATGAAAGTTATTGCGTCAAAGCTTTCGACGAACTGGGTACCCGCACAATCGCAGCTATAGAAAACGGAGGCACGCTTCCTTTTTGCCAGCCGCCGATTGATGGTCGCTTTTGTTGCGACTGATGACATCGAAACTTTCGCTAGGGATGGGCACGAGCGCGCGAGACCGCTGCGAACTAGCAGCCCGCAAGTTCATAATTCTAGGCGATCAACCAAGGATCGGGTGGCAGCGTAACCTGTGTGCCATTAAGTAAGGTGATGTGGTTGTCGTGCGCGACCGTTATCCAAGTAGCGTCCATGGGCTGATCCGGCGCAAAGACAGTCCAATACCAATGTAGCTGTGTCGGAGTGCTGCCGAGAGCCGTAGCGAGCCCATCGGGGATCGACGGATCGCCTAAAGGGTTGCCCCAAAAGCCAGATGAGCCGGAGGTAGTAACATTGGGATCGGGGATTGTTGATAAACGCAATTTGGTCAACTCCCGGCTGGAAGTTGCACGTGCCGTGCAAATGAGCTCCATCGGGGGCGAGAGGATTGTCCCAAACAAAATTCACGGGCTGCTGAACATTGCTTGGCAAATGAGCTTTGGCTATATCGGACATGTGGTCCGAAGCGGCTTGCGGTAGGGTAACAGACCTCGTCGCCTGAAATGAAACCACCAGCACATCACTCGCGTCATCCCGCCGCATGGTGACAATTCGCCGCGCGCTTAGATGCCGCATTCGGTCCGGGTTACTTCGCCTTCGCCGATAATGGGCCCCACCTTTCTGACCGCGCCGAATTGTTGATCGTGGCTAGGAATTCGGTTGCTGGGTCCACTGCAAAAAGAACCCTCCTCTGCAAACAGCAATGCGTTGGTGAGGATCTTCCATCCCTTGCGCGACGATTGGTCTCCGAGAACGTCATAGAAATCGCCCTCGGGCATGTCGGCACGGGCACGCACATAAGCTAGGAAAGGATAAAGCTGCTCGTAGTCCACATCAGCTATTCGCTCCCCATTGATCCGTATCCGCCGAAATCGATCCTCCCGCTTCATGGACATCCAGAAGCCACCCGAGAGCCGCCCGCCGTGCCGCCATTTGCCGTTGTTGAACGTGCGATGTAGGGACCGACGATGTGAGGCGATAACTTGTCCGCCCTCATTGACTGCCGAACAGCAATCGTCCGCTAGGAGCTCGATATCAGCCGAGGCAAGCCAGTTGTTAGTTCGCTGAATCTCGCGTCGACGCCTTCATCCATCGCTGTCATCGCGGACACGGGCTAGCCAACGAGGCAGTTGCTAGATGATCCAGTCATGGATTTGGACGGTGTCGATCGCGAAGCCCGCATAGCCAGCGGTCGCGGTCGTATCGACCAGCGTCAGCGTATGAACGCCACCAGCAAAAAAGCTGTAATTCAAATTGATATCGAAGTGCTTGAATTCGTTGGCTGTGGCAAAGTCCGACGCATGGAAAGTCGCCACGGTAGTGTTGTCGATCCTGAACTCGAACGACGCATTCGGGTCGGTTTCGTAGTGCTGGCCGTTAAAATCCAGCGACTCCTTGCCGATGTCGAACGACAGCACCGAAGTGGTGACCGTACCGGCTGGCAGTGCCGGTGACGGCACGCCGGGAGGTCCGGTGTATCCACCGGGAGCCGCAGTGGTCGTGTCGGTGAACACATGCGAGATGTTGATTGGCCCAGCCGAGTTCTGTGTATCGAGCCAGTGGAAACCGGAGGTGGGTGTGATGCCACTACCACTGAATCCAAGCTCCATCTGAGAGCCACCGATCCAGCCACCAACCGCATCGAGGTTGATTACTTCGGCAACGGTGTGATCATTGCTTGGATCTTTGATGACGTTGCCGCCGAAATAGTCGAGGTTATCCATAAAGAGCGTGGGGCCAAGGTGTCCCGGCGAAGGGATGATACCTTTACTAATCAAAATCTGTCGTGCCGTGTCCGACATATGATCGGTGGCCGCTTTAGGCAAAGTCGTTCCCGAGTTTGGCGATTGACTTCTCCCATCAGTGCTGGATTGCACCTCGATGCCCTCTTTCAAAGGGCACTAGTTGCAATCAGTTGGTGGGGTTATTCGGTTTTGTCGCCGGTGCTGGTCTCCAGCGGCTTGCCCGATTGATGCGATCCTTCAGCCTTTCCAGCGTGCATGAAATTCTATATTGACCGTTGGCATATTAGCTCCTCAAGTCATGACCTCGAGACCAGCCCACAAACGAAAGCTGGAGTCACGTACCCCATGTCAAGTACGCAACGAGTACTCAGCTGATGAACTGGGCTGCTAACACCTTGCTACTGCAGACAACACAAGGCGCCCGTGGACTTCACCGACGGTTTCGTATGATTGTCGGCCCGCCCCGCATTGCCGGGATTCCATCTTTTTAAAAGGTCTTAGAGATGGGCAAAGTATGGAACTCGCCTAAGTTCAGAGTCAATGTTGTTTGTGCGTTAGATTGCCGCAGCCGGCGCAGCATATTCCTTGAGCCTCTGGTATCGCTTCGAGCTAGGCATTCGTCGCCGACTTAAAGCGGTCGAACAGGATACTGGCGATACCCGGAGAGCGGATGCAAACGCCGATTTCTTGGCGAGGATTATCGTCCGACGCGTCGGCCGACAGCCAGTTCTGGCTCGTAATGACGGCCGTTGGCGGACGTGATGTCAGACGAATTCTTATTAACGAGGGACAGGTGGGCGCATCCTCCGGTGGCCGAAATGGGATTACGCCTGAGCTGCAGACCGGAGCAGGCGCTGCCGCGTTCGCGTATCCAACGTTATGGAAGAACTCGGCCTTTGGATGAGCAGGCGTACTCCAAGCTCCGCCCACGCACGCAAGTAACGCGACGTCCGCGCTTACTTTTTCAGAGCCCGACATTGAAGCCGTAAGTCGGAGTACTGGCTTGCGGCCAGCATGGGGACGGACAATGCCCGCAGTCTTAGACCCCGGAAGAGATTGTTGTCTTGGCCAAAGTGATGAGACTGCACTCCGCGGTCGCGAGAGCGATGGCGTTGCTGCCCGAAGATCGCGATGTGGCGATAACAGTACGAAAAGGCCAACTGTCGCAGTTGATCCTCGATACAGGTACCCGTCAATTTCACTCCCGGCTGAGCGCTCCAGGTCCCCCTTCAGCGACAGCTGGCCACCGCCTTTGGCTGGAGGCACGAAGCATCGATTTCCCAAACTCAGCAATCTCTGACACGGCAAAAATGAATCGCTGCGATTCCGAAAGCGCGGATCGTACAGATTCTAGACGCTGGATAACGCCTGCTCAATCTTTATCGCGCTGAGCTTGAGGCCAGCTTGGCCCGCTTCGTCTTGTAGACGCCGCAGCTCGTACAACGTTCTGTCATTGCACCGCCCGCAACCGAAATCCGACAACGCTCGCCCCAGAGCGATGAAGAAAGTGCCCCAGGGAAGTGGCTCAGGTTCCGTAAAAACTGCGAGGCCAGCGACATATCGATCGACCGAGTGCCAGTCCCGGACGCTGAGCGCGGCCTCCATAGCATCTCGATAGAACCAAAGATGATTATGTCCAACACAACCGCCGGCCAGGATCTGCTCGCCTTCGCCTAATGCTTTCTGTTGCTGCGCGGTGTCTTCCGCAGAAAGGGCCAGCTCGGCCAGGACACGCGGCCCGAAAAACGTGATTCCAGTCTCCCGACTCACAGCGATGGCCTCATCCAGCAACCGTCGGGCTTCGGGCTGCCGGCCTTCCGCTCGACTGATTTTCGCGAGATATGTTAGGTTTTCCGGCACGAAACGGCGCGCGCCGATGCGCTCAATGAGCTCCCTCGCGTGTAGCAGTTGGTCTCGCGCTCGCTGCAACTCAGCCATATCATACAAGGCAAACGCGGCTATATTCCGAGCAAGCAATTCCGCGCGCTGGTGACCCACACGTACAGCCGCATCGGCGGCAGTTAGGGCGTCCTCCGCAGCCTTCGGCAACTCGTTCGCGTATTGGCGTGTTAGTGCAGCCATATTGAGATTGGCGACCTCGATGCGGCCAAAGCCATGCTGCCGGCTGACGGCAACGCATTGATCGAAGTACCGGCGCGCCGTTAGCATGCGCCCCCGCACATAGGCAGCGTCGCCCAAGCCACCCAGCGCCTGCGCTTCGCGCTCAGCCGAGCCGGCTTGCCGCGCGTACCGCAAGGCCAGATCGTGCTGCTTGACGCAGCTCTCGATCTTGCCGAGGGGAAAGTACAAATTGCCCTGGAGATGGTGTATTCGAGACAGTTCGACGATTAGGTTCTCGGCGGTCGCAAGCGCCTGGGCTTCTTCCAAGGCTTGAAATGCGTCTTGAATCTGATCGCTGATTCGCATCACGGCAGCCAAGCCGATCCACGCCCGGCAGCGCTCAACGTTATCTCCGCCGACTTCGAGAGCCCGTTGAAAGGCCTGACGCGCTTCGGCGATAGCACCGAGATCATGTAGAAGCTCGCCTCGAAATTGAGTCAGCGCGTAGAGGTCGGACCGCTCGATTGCCAGAGCGAGACCGCGTTCGACCAGGTGCAGCGCGCGCTCATTGTGATAAGCGGCCGCCTGTGATCGAGCCGCCGACAGATATGCACGAGGCGCAGCAGGATCGCCGGCGCGGTCGAGATGAGCCGAATGAAGCACAGGATCACTTTGCGCGAAGCATGCGGCAGCTCGACGATGCAGCTCCCGACGGGTTGCGGTCAGCAGCGAGGAATAGGTTCCCTCCTGTACAAGAGCATGGGCAAACTCAAAATCGCTGCCATCTGAACGGACGAGATCCTGCTCGACAAGGCCTTTACAGACATAACGGTCGTTGTTGATGAGCTGGTGCAGGAGATCGAGTGAGAAGCGTTGGCCTAGCACCGAGGCTGCCTGAAGGGCGTGTTTATCTGCTGGCTCCAGGGTATCCATCCTTGCCTGCACGAGGCTCTGAATAGACGCCGGAATGCTGTCCAGACCGCCTTCGCCACCGCTGCGCAGAAGCTGCTCCAGAAACAGCGGGTGTCCATCGGATCTCTTCACACATGCGAGGGCAAACGGCTCGCTCACACCGCTGAACTCACCCGCGAGTGCAAGCGCATCTTGCTCCCGCAGGGGACCAAGGTCGATTGTGACAAGCGGCACGGAGCGAGTCCGGCTGCGCCACGTCACGTCAAGTTGGTCCCCTTCCGTGCGTGAGGTCATCACCAGGACGAATGGACAAAGCCCAGTGATCCCAGCTAGCTCAGCTGCATGAGCAAGAGCGATCACGTCGGCCCAATGCAGGTCTTCGATTGTGACCATCTGCGGCCGACGCGCGCTGAGGCGCCGGACCACCTCGGCCACAGTCTTGCGTTTCCCGAGATTGCGTGCCGAATTATCCATGGCGTCATACAATGCTCGCAGCTCCGTCGGCTGCGGCAAGTCTAGCAGGTCGTTCAAGAAGACCAGGTGATCCGGGTTCAGGAGCTCTTCCGAGAGAAGCCGTTCCGCCGCAGCGCGGGCGGCTGTCTCGCCCTGTCCTGCGCACCCAAGGCAGCTGCGGACCACCGCTCGAATAGCGTCCTGACCTTTGCCGACGCCGAAATCAAGCACGCGGCCGACATGGCAGGTGAAATGCTGACCCGAGGCGATCCGCTGAAACTCCTCAACCAACCGCGTTTTACCAATGCCCGCCTCGCCGCGAATATAGAGGGCGAGTCCCGCACCCGCTTCTCGACAGCTAGCGATGATCCCCTTGAACTGGGCCATTTCGCCGTGTCTGCCCACCAACCGCCTATGGATCCGTTGTGCATCGGCGCTCCGCAGGCTGCGAACGCGCCAGACCGCGACCGGCTTGTCGAGACCCTTGATCAATAACGTCCCGACCTCTTCTCCCTCGAAGCGATCCAGCAGAGAATGGTAGACGGCGCTGGAAACGAAAGTTTCGCCTGGCCCGGCCATCGCGGTTAGCCGCGAGGCAAGGTTCACCGAATCCCCTGTCACCGTGTACTCCTGCCGCTCGCGGCTGCCGGTTTTGCTTGCGACTACCTGGCCTGAGGCAAGCCCCAGATGGACCTTCAAAATACGACCCGCCTTGTCACTGAGACTCTGGATCGCTGGATGAATGTCGAGCGCGGCGCGTACTGCCCGTTCTGGATCATCAGTGTGGGCGGTGGGCGCGCCGAATACTGCCATGACGCAGTCGCCGATGTGCTTGTCTATCGTCCCGCCATAGTTCACGACGATATCGTCGATGAGCTCGAAGTAGGAGTTGAGAAGACGATGAGTCTCCTCCGGGTCGAGCGCTGAGCTGAGGCGGGTGAAGCCTGAAAGGTCAGCAAAAAGGACCGTGACCTGTCTCCGATCGCCAACCGCTGACCGGCCCCCAGTGCCGGACGTGAGGAGGTCAGACGCAGCGAGGACAGTTACAAGAGCAGCGCCGCAGCCGCCGCAAAATTTCATACCCGCTTGATTGAGGAAGCCGCAATTTCGGCACGGAACGGGCAGCGCGCACCCGCATTCGGCACAGAAACGACGGTCTGAACTGTTTTCCGTGCTACAGCTCGCGCAGCGCATCCTGGGGCCCTCGCGAGGCGACCGCGGTCTGCAGAGCGATCCGGCTCACACTTTAGATCCTTTGCCGGCGCAGGCCCGGGACAGCTTCGGTGCACTTCACGCGCGACCTGACTGGTCTGACCGCGTGCCGGGTACGTTCAGGCGGCAGGCCTGATATTGTGGTTCACACGGAAGAGGTTGGTCGGATCGTAGCTCTTCTTGACAGCGGTCAGGCGGTCGTAGTTGTTGCCAAAGGTCGCTTTGAGTCTCGCGTCACCCTCATCGTCCATCATGAAGTTCGGGTACGCCCCCGCCAAGTTATAGGGATGAACCGCTTCCCAATAAGCTTTGGTCCAACGCGTGATCGGGCCCGCCTTTTGCGGATTCGGATCAATCCCCGCGATAACCATTGACCAGGTGGCATCTCGGCAATTCCAGGCGGTCTCCCCACTCTCGATGCGATGAACAGCGCCGTCGATCGGGTAAAGGTGCATTAGCGACAATTCGCTCGGCGTGTTTGCGGCCTGCGCGAGATGCGCATCGATTGCCTCGTCCGGTAGCGTCTTGACGAAATCGCCGCGCCAGTACCATTGCATTCCTGATGGGTAGAGTCCGTCGAACATGCTCTGAACTGCGGGATATGACATCATTCCCACCCAGTTGATCCACGGATCGGGTAACTCGCGAAGTAAGGGCTCGAGCGACTTCTTGCCATCGTCCTCCCCGCCGTTGTAGCAGCACATCAGAAGGCAAATCGGCTTCCCCCAAAGTTCCTGCGGGAAGGGGGCGGATGACAGAACCGTCTTCAATCCGAGGAAAATTCCGAGGTCTTCCGTCGCTTTGGGCAGGAACTCGCGATAGCGCTGCATGATCATGCGTGCGTGCCGCTGATCCCAGGCGACCGGTCCAGCGTAGACCTGATTGACCGGATGAAGCCGGAAGACGAAACTCGTGACCACGCCAAAATTACCGCCGCCGCCGCGCAGGCCCCAAAACAGCTCAGGGTTGGTATCCTTGTTGGCCCTCACGAAGCGACCGTCGGCGAGTACGACGTCCACCTCCATCAAATTGTCGATCGCCAAGCCGTACTTGCGTGTCAGATACCCATGACCTCCGCTTAGCGTCAGTCCAGCGATGCCTGTGGTAGATATGATGCCGGCCGGCATAGCCAGTCCGAAAGCATGGGTCGCGTGGTCGACGTCGCCTTGGGTGCATCCAGCACCCACCTGTGCCGTCCGAGCAACCGGATCGACCCGCACACCTTTCATAGCGGACAGATCGATGACCAAACCATCCTCGACGCTACCGAGCCCAGGCCCATTATGTCCACCGCCCCGGATTGCAACCGCAACGCCGGTATCGCGGCCGAGATTGACCGCGGTAATGACGTCGGCAACGTCGACGCATTTCGCGATCAGGCGCGGACGCTTGTCGATCATACCGTTGTAAAGCTTGCGAGCGGCGTCGTAAGTCGCGTCCGACGGGGTCACCATCTGGCCGCGAAATCCCTTCGCCAGGGCTGCCGGATCGGTCATGCCGTCCCTCCTATTTCACAAGCGGAGCATGCTCGCTTGGCGATCTAGGCTGGTCGCTAGGCAGTTAAATTCTCCGCGATTGATTTTCGTCTGCTGTGAAATCCGGGAGGTTCAATGTCCAAACCGCAGGTCATGCGTCGAATCGTCGCGACCATCCAGGAAAGGAAGGTGCGTTGCCGCGATCATTTGGGTCATGTGTGGACGACGCCCGCGTTGCAAGAAGAATCTGGCGTTCGGCTTGCGGTCGGGTGCAAGTCAGAGTCCTCTGTCAATGGCCTTCAGCCGACGGCGATCCGAGGTGAGCTCTCTTGCTGCAGGGCTGCCCTGCTAACCTCACATCCGGCGGGATGGTGATCCCGACCACT
>NZ_JBBIAR010000057.1:0-60832 GCF_054185165.1 Bradyrhizobium sp. UFLA05-109
ACAAGGACGGCGTCGCTACGTTGAAGCTCGGCCAGGCTCGCGGCGTCGCCATGCTGGCGCCCGCGATGTTCGGCATCACGGTGGCCGAATACGCGCCAAACCAGGTCAAGAAGACCGTGGTCGGCGCCGGTCACGCCGACAAGAACCAGATCGCAGTGATGCTGAAGATCCTCTTGCCCAAGGCCGAGCCGCCGTCCCCTGATGCCGCCGACGCTCTCGCCATCGCCATCACCCACGCCCATCATCGCCAAAGCGCCGCCCTGCGGCTGAAGGTGGTGGGCATATGATCGGCAAGCTCAAAGGCCTGATCGATTCCTATGGCGAGGATTTCGTGATCCTCGACGTCGGCGGCGTCGGCTACCAGGTGCATTGCTCGACGCGCACGCTGCAGCATCTGCCCTCACCCGGCGAAGCTGCCGTGCTGTCGATCGAAACCTACGTCCGAGAGGATCAGATCAAGCTGTTCGGCTTCCGCACCGACCAGGAGCGCGAATGGTTTCGCCTGCTTCAGACCGTGCAGGGCGTCGGAGCCAAGGTTGCCCTTGCCGTGCTCGGCACACTGTCGCCGCCTGACCTAGCGAATGCGATCGCACTGCGCGACAAGGCCGCGGTGTCGCGCACGCCGGGCGTCGGCCCCAAGGTCGCCGAGCGCATAGTCACTGAACTAAAGGATAAGGCGCCGGCCTTCGCCAATGTCGACCCGGCGGTCGTTCATCTTGCCGGCGCCGTCGACGACCAACGCGCCCCGCGCCCCGTTGCGGACGCGATCTCAGCGCTGGTCAATCTCGGCTACGGCCAGCCGCAGGCGGCGGCTGCCATTGCCACGGCGTCACGCAATGCCGGCGAGAATGCGGAAACCGCGCAGCTCATTCGCCTGGGTCTGAAAGAATTGTCGAAATAGACTATCCTGCGCGGCCGCTGACTGACGAAGGAACGCATTTTCCGCCATGCTGAGCAAAGAAGACAAGGAACTCATCGCCGCTGCGACCGCGGCGATCAGCCAACGTTATCGCAACGACTGGCAGGAGGTGGGGGCGGCGATGCGCACGCGCGACGGCCGCATCGTCACCGGCGTGAACATCGATGCCTATATCGGCCGCATCGCCGTCTGCGCCGAGGCGATCGCGATCGGACGTGCCATCACCGAGACCGGTGACCGCGGCATCGAGACCATCGTCGCGGTGCGTCATCCGAAGCCCGGCGAGCCCGGCGACATCGCCGTGGTCTCACCCTGCGGCATCTGCCGCGAGTTGATCCATGACTACGACGCCAAGGCGCGGGTCATCGTTCCCGACAACGGCCGCGAGCCGAAGGTCGCGAGCATCGGCGAGCTGTTGCCGAACAAGTACCGGCGAGGCAACGAGTGAACACCCCCTCCCGCATCGTCACGCCCGAGCGCCGCAGCGACGATGTCGGCGATACCGCGCTGCGCCCGCAATCGCTGACCGAATTCGTCGGCCAGCAGCAGGCGCGCAAGAATCTGTCCATCTTCATCGACGCGGCGCGCAAGCGCGGCGAGGCGCTGGATCACGTACTGTTCGTCGGTCCCCCCGGTCTTGGCAAGACCACGCTGGCGCAGATTGTGGCGCGCGAGCTCGGCGTCGGATTTCGCGCCACATCGGGCCCCGTGATCGCCAAGGCCGGCGATCTCGCCGCGCTTCTCACCAATCTCGAAGAGCGCGACGTGCTCTTCATCGACGAGATCCATCGCCTGAGCCCAGCCGTGGAAGAGGTGCTCTATCCCGCGATGGAGGATTTCCAGCTCGACCTCATCATCGGCGAGGGCCCGGCCGCGCGCTCGGTCAAGATCGAGCTCGCAAAGTTCACCCTCGTTGGCGCGACGACGCGTGCCGGTCTTCTCACCAATCCGCTACGCGATCGCTTCGGCATTCCGATCCGGCTGAACTTTTACACGATCGAAGAACTTGAAGGCATCGTCACCCGTGGCGCGCGCGTGCTCAACGTCGGAATGAGCCCGGACGGCGCCAACGAGATCGCGCGCCGCGCCCGCGGCACGCCGCGCATCGCCGGCCGCCTGCTCAGGCGGGTACGCGACTTTGCCTCTGCCGCCAACGCTGAAACCATCGATCGCGAGATCGCCGACCACGCGCTGAGCGCGCTGGAGGTCGATGCAGCGGGCCTGGACGCGATGGACCGGCGCTACCTCTCGACGATCGCGTTGAACTACGGCGGCGGCCCCGTCGGCGTCGAGACCATGGCCGCCGCGCTGTCCGAGCCGCGCGATGCCATCGAGGACATCATCGAGCCCTATCTGATCCAGTGCGGCTATCTCCAGCGCACCCCGCGCGGCCGCCTCCTCACGACGCATGCCTTCCGCCATCTCGGCCTCAGTGAGCCCTCGCGCGATACGGCACAGTTCGGCTTGTTCGGCACGGACGAGAGCGACGAGTAGTCTCATCTTATTGCGTCACTGGATCCTCTTGGTGAGGAGCGCGGAACGCGCGTTACCGGACGACGCTGCGTATCGCCACCGAACCATGAAGGGCCAGATCTTTCGGCGGCCATCCTTCGAGACACGCCGCTTGTCGCGGGCTCCTCACCTTATTTTCGGTCAGGCTCTCAGGATGAGCAGCAGAATGCTTGCGATCGCGCGAGACTAATTAGCTCGCGCAGACGTTGAACCCACCTGTTTCGTGCTCCCACTAATGCGGACGCGCGGCGATCGGGGTCGCCAGCGCACGCACATTGGCTGGAGTGGGAAAAAATGGGGCTGAGTGACCACGCAACATTACTTGCGAACATCGCGTCCGCACCGCAACTGCGGACGCCCGACGAGACCGAAGCTTTCCTCGATCCGATGCCGTTGGCCGAGCTGGCCTCGATGTGGTGCGCGCTTCAGCGCGTCAGCCGGCGCGACCAGGCCGGCAGCGTCTGGGCGCTGAAACTCTATTTCGATCATCTGCCGCATCGGCGGCCGCAACGCGCGCTCGATCTCATTCTCGACGTGCTGAAGACCGAGACCGACAAGCCGACGGTGATGCAGCTCAACGACAAATTCTTGCTGGCGCTGCTCTATGCCCATGGTGACGAGGTGGTTGTGCGGATCGAGCATGAGGCGAAGCACAATGCACGGCTGCGCTGGCTGCTCGGGGGCGTGCATTTCGGCAAGGAGGAGCCGCTGATGCAGCGCATCGCAGGGATCGCCAACGACGTAGCCTGGCACGCCGATCACCTGGCTCAGCGTACTCCGCGCGAGCCGCTCGATTGCGCCAGCATGTCGCTGTCCGAGTTGGCGCAGGCCTGGATCGAGCAATATTCCAGATCCGACCGCGACCAGGACGACAACTTGTTCGCCATCATGGATTTCGAGCGCGATTTGCGCGAGGACGACCCCGACCGGATGATCGACCTGATCCTGGAAATCCTTAAGATGGAGTCCAATCCCGTGCTGCTGTCGCTGCTGGCAGCCGGTCCGCTCGAGGACGTGATCAGCCTGCGCACCATCGACCGCATCGAGCGCGAGGCTCGCGCCGACAAACGCTTCCATGACTTGCTCGGCGGTGTCTGGTATTACCGGGCGTCCGACGAATTGAAGACGCGTCTGGATGCGCTCGTCGGCGTGAGGGACCGTTAACGTTTCTGCTGACGATCTGCACAAGCGCACCCCAATTCCGCTTCAATCGGAGGACATTGAGGCAAGGCATCACACCCGGTTCCGCATGATCTCTCGACGCGCTTTCTTTCGGTCCATCGGCGGTCTGTCCGCCGCCGGCGTTTCCACTGCGGCTTACGGCATCGGCGTCGAGCCGGAGCGGCTCCGCATCACCCGCTATCACCCGATGCCGAAGCAGTGGCCGGCGGACTTTCCGCTTCGCATCGCCGTGGTCGCCGACATCCATGCCTGCGATCCCTGGATGTCGCTGGAGCGCATCCAGGGCATCGTCGAGCACACCAACGCGCTGAACGCCGATCTCATCGTCATGCTCGGCGATTACGTGGCCGGCCACCACCACGTCACGCGGCTCATTCCGGCCGCCGAATGGGCCGCGGTGCTGGCAGGCCTCAAGGCCCCGCTCGGCGTTCACGCCATCATGGGCAATCACGATTATTGGGAAGACAAGGCGGTGCAGCGGATCCTGCGCGGCCCGACTGTCGCCCATCGCGCGCTGGAAGCTGCCGGTATTCCCGTCTACGAGAACGACGCCGTGCGCCTCACCAAGGACGGCCGCGCGTTCTGGCTTGCCGGGCTCGGCGATCAGCTTGCCTTTATGCCGGCGGCGCGTCAGCGCGCGGTGCCGCGTTTCGGCGCCGACGATCTCGCAGCGACCCTCGCCAAGGTCACCGACGATGCGCCGGTTATCCTGCTCGCGCACGAGCCCAACGTCGCGCTGCGCGTGCCCTCGCGCGTCGCGCTGCAACTCTCCGGCCACACCCATGGTGGCCAGGTGCGGGTGCTCGGCTGGTCGCCGGCGGTGCCGCCGCAGCACGGCATCCGGCTCGCCTACGGTCATCTGAAGCTGAAGTGCGACGTCATCATTTCCGGCGGTCTCGGCTGTAGCATCGTGCCGATGCGCGTCGGCGTCCCGCCCGAGATTGTCGAGGTGACGCTGGGGCGGACGGGGCAAACGATATCATAGCCGCCGCGCTTGCGCGGTCGGCCGATTTTGCGCAAAACGGGCCCCTCGACAGCGATAAAGGCTCGCGCCATGACTGCCCATCTCGACGGCGAGATCCGCGACGGTCGCCACCACATGCAGGTCCGCGTCTACTACGAGGACACGGATTTTTCCGGCATCGTCTATCACGCCAACTACCTGCGCTTCATGGAGCGCGGTCGCACCAATCATCTGCGGCTGATGGGCGCCGAGCAGCAGGCGCTGTTCGAGCAGGTCGAGACGGAAGACGCCGGCTTTGCGTTCGTCGTGCGCTCGATGCATCTGGATTTCCTCAAGCCTGCGCGCATGGACGACGTGCTCGACGTCGTAACCTGGCCGATCGCTGTGAAGGGTGCCTCGATCATGCTGGCGCAGGAGGTGCGGCGGGGCGAGGACGTGCTGGTGAAAGCGGAAGTGCGAGTCGCGTTCATCAGTGGCGGTCGCGCCCAGCCGATCCCGAAATCGATCCGCACGCTCATGAAGGCCGATGTGATTACGAAATGAGCCGATAGGGAAGGGTCTATCGACTTCCCTGCGCGCAAGGCTAGATTCGCGGCTCAACCCACCGATGAGGCCAGCCATGTCGCGTCCGCCGCTTCCGCCCTTCACCAGAGAGACCGCCGCGCAAAAGGCCCGCATAGCCGAGGATGCCTGGAACTCACGCGACCCGCAGCGTGTTGCGCTCGCCTACACCGAGGACAGCCGCTGGCGCAATCGCTCAGAGGTGTTTCGGGGGCGTGAAGCGATCGTGGCCTTTCTCACCCGCAAATGGGCGAAGGAGCTCGACTACCGCCTGATCAAGGACCTCTGGGCGTTCGACGGCAACCGTATCGCGGTGCGCTTTCAGTACGAATGGCACGATACGAGCGGCCAGTGGTATCGCTCCTACGGCAATGAGCAGTGGGAGTTCGACGAGCAGGGCCTGATGAAGCGCCGGGAGGCGTCGATCAACGACATCGCGATCGCCGAGAGTGACCGCCGCTTCCACTGGCCCGCGCCGGGGCCGCGGCCGGCGGATGTCGCGGGGCTGGGGAGCGATCCGTTCTAGCAGTTCGCGAGAGCGTATGAGCTTGGCGCTGCTTTTCCCTCTCCCCTCGCGGGAGAGGGTGGCTCGCCGCGCAGCGGCGAGACGGGTGAGGGTTTCTCTCCGCGTGTGATTGTCTCGCAGCGTGGCTCGCGGAGGCAACCCCTCATCCGGCGCTTCGCGCCACCTTCTCCACAAGGGGAGAAGGGAAGAGTCGCGTGTGGCGCGACCTCGCGGACTAAGGCGCCGATCGCCTCGTCAGAAACCTCGTGATGGCGCCACCGAGCTTCGCGCTGTCCAGCGGCTCGGCCAGCGACGCTTTCGCGGTGGCGACGACGTTGTCCGGCGCGTGGCCTTCGCGGAGCTCGCAGCAGACTTGCGCGAAGCCCGCGTCGAACTCCGGATGCGGCTGCACGGAGAGCGTCGTGCCGTTGGCGTATAGCAGGCCGGCATGCGGCGCGAATTCCGAATACAGGATCGTCCGCGCGTCCTGCGGCGGCTCGATGACCTGATCCTGGTGCGAGCAGGCGACGGCGAGCTGCTCGCCGTCGATGACGCCGTTGTTCGGCGCCACCTGATAGACGTGCCGGCCGATGCCCCAGCCTTTGTCTGACTTGCGCACGGTGCCGCCGAGCGCCTGCGCGATCAGTTGATGGCCGAAACAGACCCCGACCATCGGCGTCTTGTTGGCATGGCCGGCGCGCACGAATTCTTCGAGCGGCGCGATCCAGTCGAGCCCGTCATAGACGCCGGCCGCCGCGCCGGTGATCAGGATCGCCTCCAATTGGCGCGGGTCGGGGAGCGTCTCGCCATCGGGGATGCTCACGACGTCGAATGCAGCCGAGGGATCTTCAGCGCGGATCATGCGCTCGAACATGTCCGGAAAGGAGCCGTGGCGCTCGCGATGTTTGCGGGGGACGGCTCCGGTCTCGATGATGGTGATGCGTGCCATATGTCCTCGGTTAAGAACGGGTCCTCGGCCAAGAATGTGTCTTCGGTTGAGAGATCGGGTGCCTGCACAAGCTCAGTCGCGCTGTGCCTCCCGTGGCGTGCCGTTTGCCAGAAGCCTGCTCTCCTTGCGAACCTCGTCGAGGAAGGCCTTGGCCAGCCGCGACAGCGGTTCTGCTTCCGACCACAGCATATAGGCGACCGCGCGCGTCGTCGGCGCGAACGGCCGCACGACGAGGCCGTTGCCGCCGTTCTGTCGCGGCGAAAATGGATCGACCACGGCTGCGCCGACGCCGGCGGCCGCGAGCACGCAGGCCGTGTTGCAGTAGCGCACCTCGACGGTCGGCTGGAACGGCGCGCCGGCGCGCGCAAAACTGTCGCGCACGGCTTCACCTAACCGTGTGCCGCGCTCGAGCCCGATGAAGGGTAGCCCAACGAGATCGGACGCGGAGACGATCGGCTCCCCGGCCAGCGGATGTTGTGGCGGCAGCACGCAGACCATCTCGCCGGTATGCACCACCTCATGCGCGATGCCGGGATGATGGGTGAGGCCGAGCGCGAAGCCGAGCTCGGCGACATGGCTCAGCACGCCTTCGATGATACCCTCGTAGCGACGAACGTCGAAAAACACCCGCGTCTCCGGACGGCGTCGCAGAAAGCCGGACAGGGCAGAGGGGATGATGCTGTAGGCGAGCGGCGGCGTTGCCACGAGCGACAGATGACCCGAGCGGTTCTCCCGCAAATCGCGCACGCGGCTTTCGAGCTTGGCATGCAGTGCGAAGATCGCCTCGCTCTCCTTGTAGAGCGCCATCGCTTCCGCGGTCGGGAACAGGCGGTTGTTGACGCGCTCGAACAGCGCAAAGCCGGCCTGCGCCTCCATCGTCTTCAGCGCGTTGCTGACCGCGGGCTGCGAGAGCGCCAACTCGTCCGCCGCCGCGACCGTGGTGCGGTGGCGAATGACGGCACGCAGGATCTCGAGCTGGCGCAGGTTCATATAAACCCCGATTATACTCTCGGCCAAAATATCATAGCACAATGAATTGCTTTTCAACTCCCGTTTCCGCGTAATGGCCGCGGATTTGCACGCTGGATCAAAGAGTTCTGTCGCCCAATGAGGCAGCAGCGCGCACAGATTGGAGGCAGTCTTGGTTCGTGTCCTTCGCGCCGCCGCCGCCCAGATGGGGCCGACGCAAAAAGCCGATACGCGCGCGCATACGCTTGACCGGATGCTGAAGCTCCTTGAGGAGGCAGCCGCGCGCGGCGCCAGCCTCGTGGTATTTCCGGAGCTTGCCTTCACCACCTTCTTTCCGCGCTGGCTGCTCGAAGGCGCAGCGCTTGACCATTATTTCGAGCGCGGCATGCCGAACCCGGCCGTCGCACCGCTGTTCGAACGCGCGCGTGCGCTCCGCGTCGGCTTTTATGTCGGCTATGCCGAGCTGACGGCGGACGGCCGCCGCTACAATTGCTCCGTCCTGGTCGATCGCGACGGCGAGATTCTCGGCCGCTATCGCAAGGTGCATCTGCCAGGCTCGGTCGAGCCGCGGCCGGGCGCGCGCTACCAGCAGCTCGAAAAGCGCTACTTCGAATATGGCGATCTCGGCTTTCCCGCCTTCCGCGCTGGCTCGGCCTGGGCCCACGCGATCATGGGTATGATGATCTGCAACGACCGGCGTTGGCCGGAATCCTGGCGCGTGCTGGGCCTGCAAGGCGTCGAGCTCGTCTGTATCGGCTACAATTCGGCGGCCTATGATCCCAATGGCGGCACGACGGAAGACGCGAGCCTTCGCACCTTCCATTCGACGCTGGTGACCCAGGCCAACGCCTACATGAACGCGACCTGGGCGATCTCGGTGGCGAAGGCCGGCGACGAGGACGGCTCCGGATTGATTGGCGGCTCCTGCATCGTCGATCCCAACGGCCGCATCGTCGCGCAGGCCGAGACGCTCGCCGACGAGGTGATCGTTGCCGACATCGATCTCGACCTCTGCCGCCAAGGCAAGGACAAGATGTTCAACTTCGCCGCCCACCGGCGGCCGGAGCAATACAGGGTGATCACTGAACGCGCCGGCGTCATCGAGCCGGCCGTTCTCGACGCGGACTAGCGTTGGCAAAGGAGCTGACATGACACGCCTCTCGCATTTCCTCGCCTTCGCAGCCTTGGCTGCCGTGACGTCCGCGCAGGCGGCAGAGCTTCCGGCGGAGATCAAGCAGGCGGGCACGTTGAAGCTCACGGTCAATTCGACCTATGCGCCGATGGAATATCGCGATCCCGCGACGGGCGAGCTGGTCGGGCTCGACATCGACCTTGCAAACGAGCTCGCCAAGCGACTCGGCGGCCTCAAGATCGTCTGGAGCGAGACGCCGTTTGCCGAGCTGATCCCCTCGCTCCAGACCAAGCGGGCCGATTTCATCATCAGCGGCATCTCGGACCGCGCCTCGCGGCGTGAGACTGCGGATTTCGTCGACTATCTGACGACTGGACCGCAGTTCTTCGTCATGGCCGAGAGCGAGGCGAAAGCTACGGCCGATCTCTGCGGCAAGAAGGTCGGCACCACGCGCAGCACCAGCTTTCCTGTCGAGATCGAGAAGTGGAGCAAGCAGAATTGCGAGGCGGCCGGCAAGCCGGCGATCCAGTACGTCCCCGGCGAGAACTCGATCGACGTCCGCAACCAGCTCAAGCAGGGCCGCATCGATGCCGCCGTGCAGGGCAGCGAGACCTTGCCCTATGCGCAATCGCAGGAGGCCGGCAAATATCGCGTCGTCGGCGAGCCCTTCGCGAAGGGATTTCAGGGCATCATGTTCCGCAAGGATGATGCGGCGCTCCGCGAGGTGGTGACGGAAAAGCTCGCCGCCATGATCGCCGATGGATCCTACAAGGCCGTTCTCGACAAATGGGGGTTGGGCGCGAACGCCGTCGAGAAGCCCTTGATGAACGCGGCGCCGCAATGAAGGCCGCGCCGGCACTCGCGGAGGGATTTCCCGACCTGTCCGGGCTGCACGTCGCGCGCGAACCGCACTGGTTTCGCTGGCTCAGCGCGGCGCTGATCGTTCTGGTGCTGGCTGCCATTGGCCGCGCCTTCGCGGGCGGCCAGATCGAATGGTCCTATGTCAGCCGCTTCCTGACGGCCAAAGTGATCCTCGAGGGTATCGTCAACACCATGGTGATGGCCGTGCTCGCGATGGCGCTTGGCATCCTTCTTGGCGTGGTTGTCGCGATCATGCGGCTGTCGCCGAACCCGGTGCTGAAATCCGTTGCCGCGGGTTACACCTGGCTGTTTCGCGGCACGCCGCTGATCCTTCAGCTCTTGTTGTGGTTCAATCTCGCGCTGGTGTTCCCGACCATCGGCATTCCCGGCCTGTGGAGCGCGCGCGCGGTCGACGTCATGACGCCGTTCCTCGCGGCACTGCTCGGGCTCGGCATCAACCAGGGCGCCTACACCTCCGAGGTGATGCGCGCCGGCATGCTGTCGGTCGACATCGGGCAATATGAGGCGGCTCAGGCGATCGGCATGGGCCGCTTGCGCGCGCTGCGCCGGATCATTCTGCCGCAGGCGATGCGGGTGGTGATTCCGCCGATCGGCAACGAGTTCATCGGCCTCGTCAAGGCGACCTCGCTGGCCAGCGTCATCCAGTATCCGGAGGTGCTGCACAACGCCGAGAACATCTATTACGCCAACTCGCGCGTGATCGAGCTCCTGATCGTCGCAGGGCTCTGGTATCTCCTGGTGGTGTCGATCCTGACGCCGCTCCAGATGCTGCTCGAGCGACGCTTTGCCCGTGGCACATTGCGGTTCGCCCGATGACAAAGCCCCTCGTCGCGATCCGCTCCGTCAGCAAGCATTTTGGAGAGTTCCAGGCTCTCAGAAGCGTTTCACTCGACGTGTGGCCCGGCGAGGTGATGTGCCTGATCGGTGCGTCCGGCTCGGGCAAGACGACGCTGCTCCGCTGCGTCAATCAGCTCACGACGATCGACAGCGGCGGCATCTGGCTCGATGGCGAGCTGCTCGGCGTCCGTGAGGAGGGCGGGCGGCTCTATCGCCTGACCGAGCGGCAGATCGCGCGGCAGCGGTTGAAGACCGGCATGGTGTTCCAGCGCTTCAACCTGTTTCCGCACAAGACGGCGCTGGAGAACATCACCGAAGGCCCGGTGCAGGTGCAGGGCCGAAAATCAGACGAGGTGCGCGGCGAAGCCATCGAGCTCCTCAAGCGTGTTGGCCTTGCCACCAAAGCTGATTCTTATCCCGCGCAGCTCTCCGGCGGCCAGCAGCAGCGCGTCGCGATCGCGCGGGCGCTCGCGATGAAGCCGATGCTGATGCTGTTCGACGAGCCGACCAGCGCGCTCGATCCCGAGCTCGTCGGCGAGGTGCTCGCGGTGATGAAGGAGCTCGCGCAAAGCGGCATGACCATGATGGTGGTGACGCATGAGCTCGGCTTCGCCCGCGAGGTTGCCGACCGCGTCGTCTACATGGACCAGGGCGCGATCGTCGAATCCGGGACTGCATCGGACGTGCTCGGCGCGCCGCGCGAGGCGCGCACCAAGGCTTTTCTCTCGGCGGTGATCTGAATGGGGGCGTTTTGATGATGAGAGTGTTGGTTGCGGCGGCGCTGGTGTGTGCCACGACGGCAGCAGTGATGGCGATCGAGCTGCCGCCCGAGATCGCCAAACGCGGCAGCATCAAGGTCGCGCTGGTGCCGAACTATCCGCCGATGGAGTTCCGCGATCCTGCCACCAACGCGCTGTCCGGCTTCGACATCGATCTCGGCGAGGCGCTCGGCCGCAAGCTCGGCGTCAAGATCGAGTGGCAGGAGACCAGTTTCGCCGAGTTCATGCCGTCGATCTCGACCGGCCGGGCGGACGCTATCCTGTCCGGCTTCACCGATTATGCGAACCGGCACGAGATCGCTTCGTTCGTCGATTATTTGCGCAGCGGTCCGAAATTCTTCGTGCAGCAATCCCGCGCAGCCGAGTTCAAGGACATGGCCGCGCTCTGCGGCAAGAAGGTCGGCGCCAGCCGCCGTACCTCGTTCCCGGCCGAGATCACGGCGTGGAGCGAGAAGCATTGCGGCAGCAATCCGATCCAGGTCGTCGGCACCGACGGCTCGGCGGATGCGCGCACGCAGCTCAGGCAGGGACGCGTCGACGCCGCCGTGCAGGGCAACGAGACGCTGCCCTACATCATGGACCTCGAGCCCGGCGTCTACGCGGCAGTTGGCGAGACCATCGCCCAGCAATTCACCGGCATCGCGCTGCCGGTCAAGGAAAAGGCATTGCAGCGGGCAATGGTCGAGGCACTCGATGCGCTGATCGCCGACGGCACCTATCTTACGCTCCTGGCGAAATGGAAATTGAACGACAACGGAATAGAGAGGGCGACCATCAATGCTGGACAGTAAGGCACTTCAAAGCATCCCGCTCGTCCCGGCGAACACCGCGGACCCTGCGCCGCACTATCCTTGGCCAAAATCCTATACGTCTGCGATGTTCCTCTCATTCGACGTCGATGCGGAGAGCGCATGGACCAGCAAGGACGCCGTGCATGCGCAGCGCCTGATCACCATGAGCTATGGCGGTTACGAGGCCCGCGTCGGCACGCCAAAATTGCTGGAGCTGCTCGATCAGCTCGATCTCAAGGCGACGTTCTTCGTCACGGGATGGTCGGTCGATGCGCATCCGGCCATGGCCGAATCGATCCTCAAGGCTGGCCACGAGATCGGCCATCACGGCTATCATCATCTCCTGCCAGATCCCGGCGATCCCTGGATCGAGGACGAGCTCGAGCGTGGTTTCGAGGCGCTGAAGCGCCGGCTCGGCGTCAAGCCGATCGGCTATCGCGCACCCTATGGCGAGTTCACCGAGGAGTTGCGCGTCGCGCTGGTGCGTCACGGCATCGTTTATACTTCCTCGTTCCGTGACGACGTCAGGCCCTATCGCCATCGCCTCGCCGACGGCAAGCCGGGCACGATCGAATTGCCGGTGACCGCGAGCTATGACGACTGGATGCATGGCCTTTCCGCCCGCTTCAGCCCGCGCTCGATCTTCCCCAAGGAGCACGTGCTCTCGATCTGGAAGGACGAGCTCGACGAGGTCCGCGACTGGGGCGCGATGGTGACGACCGTGCTGCATCCGCAATGCAGCGGACGTCCCATGCGACTTCGTCTGTTGCGCGAATTCTTGACCTACGCAAAATCCTGTCCAGACCTCTGGATCACGACGGGCGAGGCCATCGCCGCGAACTTCCAGCGCCATGAGGCCGCCAAGCGTTGAGCCAGGTATGACCCGCCGTCGCATCCTCACGATCAACCCGAACTCCTCCGCCGCGGTCACGGCGGCGATCGACGAGGCCGTTGCGCCGCTCAGGATTCCCGGCGGGCCGGAGATCGTGGTGGTGGGTTTGCCCGAGGGCCCGACCAGCATCACCTCGCAGCGCGACGCCGACAGCGTCGTCATGCCGCTGGTCAACCGCGTTGCACGCGAGGATGCCGACGCCTTCGTGCTCGCCTGCTTCAGCGATCCCGGCCTGCATGCGGTGCGCGAGGCGGCCGGCGGCCGCCCGGTGATGGGCATTGCCGAATGGGGTATCTTGCGCGCGCTGACGCTCGGCGAGCGCTTCGGCATCATCGCGCTGTCGCCTTCGAGCATTCGTCGCCAGCAGCGCATGGTGCGGCAGATGGGCTTAGAGGCCCGCTATGCCGGAAGCTGGTCGGTCGGCGCGAGCGCGGCGGAAACGGCGAGCGCCGATATCCGTGGGCGCTTGATCGAGGCGGGCCGCGCGCTGGTCACGCAGGCCCGAGCCGACGTCGTCGTGATGGGTTGCGCCGGCATGGCCTCGCATCGCGCCGCGATCGAGGACGCGATCGGCGTTCCCGTGGTCGAGCCGGCGCAGCAGGCGGTCGCCGCGGCGATCGGGGCGGTGTTGTTGAAAGCATGAAGGTGAACGATGCATTTTGACCTCCTGATCCGGAACGGCACCTGCGTCACGCCCTGGGGCGAGGAAGCCGCCAACGTCGGCATCTCCGGCGGACGCATCGCGACGCTGTCCGCGGCCACAGCCGACACGGCCGATCAGGTCATCGACGCTAGCGGCCTTCACGTCCTGCCCGGCCTGATCGACAGCCACGTCCATCTGCGCGATCCTGGCGATGCGACGGTGGAAACGCTGGGCACCGGCACGCGCGCTGCCGTGCTCGGCGGCATCGCTACCCTGTTCGACATGCCCAACACCAATCCGCCGATCGTTGACCAGGAGCGGCTCGACTGGAAGCGCGGCTACGCGGAAGCGCAGAGCTTTTGCGACATCGGCCTCTACATCGCCGGCGCCAAGACGAATATCGATCAGCTTGCGCATCTCGAAAGCGAGCATGGCGTGTGCGCGATCAAGGTGTTCGCCGGCTCGTCCACCGCCTCGTTGCTGGTCGAGGACGATGAGCATCTGGAAAAGTTGATGCGCGCGGGGCGTCGCCGCATCGCCTATCACAGCGAGGACGAATATCGCCTCCAGGCGCGGAAGCCGATGTTTTCGCGCGGCATGCCGCATCGCTCGCACATGGAGTGGCGCGACGAGGAATGCGCCTTCCTCGGCACCCGCCGCCTGATGGCGCTGGCGCGAAAGACGGGGCGGCCTGCGCACATCCTCCACGTCTCCACGGCGGAGGAGCTGAGCTATTTGCGCGATTATCGCGACGTCGCGACCGTCGAGGTGCTGGTCAACCATCTGACGCAGGTGGCGCCGGAATGCTATGACACGCTGAAGGGCTTCGGCGTGATGAACCCACCGATCCGCGGCGAGCGGCATCGCGAGGCGAGCTGGGCCGCGGTGCGCGACGGCATCGTCGACACCATCGGCAGCGATCACGCGCCACATTCGCGCAGCGCCAAGGAGCAGCCGTGGCCGGATTGCCCAGCGGGCCTCACCGGCGTGCAGACGCTCGTTCCCGTGATGCTCGATCACGTCAATGCCGGCCGGCTGTCGCTGCCACGGATGGTCGATCTGATGGCCGCTGGTCCCGCACGGGTCTGCGGCCTCGTCGGCAAGGGAAGGCTCGCCGCCGGTTACGATGCCGACTTCACGCTGGTGGACATGAAGGCGAAGCGCACCATCGAGGACTCCTGGATCGTCTCGCCCTGCGGCTGGACGCCGTTTGCGGGCAAGAAGATCACGGGCTGGCCAGTGGCCACCATCGTGCGCGGCCACACCGTCATGCGCGACGACGAGGTGCAGGGCGCCCCAATCGGCTGCCTCGCGCGCTTTGTGTCCTAGGAGTCTCGTTTAAATGCCGATCACTCGCCGCTCCCTGCTCAAGGCCGCAGCCGCCGCGCCAGCGCTGTCGCTGCCTGGAATTTTGCGCGCCGAGGAGCAGACCACGCTGCGCTTCATTCCGGTGATCGATCTCGCGTTCGTCGACCCGATCTATTCGACGGCGCAGGTCTCGCGCAACCACGGCTTCATGGTCTACGATACGCTCTATGGCATGAGCGCATCGCTCCAGGTCTCGCCGCAGATGCTGTCGGGTCATGTCATCTCCAATGACGGGCTGCAGTGGGACCTCACCCTGCGCGACGGCCTGTTCTGGCACGATGGTGAGCGCGTGCTGGCGCGCGATTGCGTCGCGAGCATTCGTCGCTGGGCGGCGCGCGACGGCTTTGGCGGCGAGCTGATGGAGGCAACTGATGAGCTTCTGTCTCTTATACACATCGTAACGCCTATGCCCGCTTCGACCGTTATCAGCCGCGCAGCGACGGCAAGCCGGATTGGACCGCAGGCCCAAAGATCGTGCATTACGACCGCGTGGTCTGGACCACCACGCCGGACGCCGGCACCGGCGTCGCTGCGCTCCAGACCGGCGAGCAGGATTGGCAGGAAACCACACCGCACGATCTGTTGCCGGTGATCAAGGCTGCCGGGGACATCGAAACGCGCGTGCTCGATCCGCGTGGCTACGCCTGCATGCTGCGGCTCAATCATCTCCAGCCGCCGTTCGATAATCCCGCGGTTCGCCGTGCATTGCTCGGCGCGATCGACCAGTCGTCGTTCATGACGGCGGTCGCGGGCACTGATCTCACATATCAGGTGTCGCCGATCGGCTTTTTTGCCCCTGGCACGCCGATGGCGAGCGAGGTCGGGCTCGACGTCTTCCGTGGTCCGCGCGACTACGCCAAGGTCAAAGCCGATCTGAAGGCTGCCGGCTACAATGGCGAGAAGATCGTGCTGCTCGTGCCCACCAATTCGCTGGCGCAGCGCCCGCTCGGCGAGATCGCCGCCGATACGCTGCGCAAGGCCGGCATGAACGTCGAATACGCCGCGCTCGATTTCGCCGTCGTGCTGCAACGCCAGTTGAAGAAGGAGCCGATCGGGCAGGGCGGCTGGAGCGCCGCGGTCGGCAACTGGCAGGGCATCGACTGGCTCAATCCCGCGGGGAATACCAACTTGCGCGGCGAAGGCAAGGTCGCCGGCTGGTACAAAAGCGAGAAGATGGGCGCTCTTCGCAGCGAGTGGCTTGCTGCCTCTGAGCTCGGCGAGCAGCAGCGCATCTGCCACGATATCCAGGCGCTGGCCTTCGATGAGATTCCCTATCTTCCGATCGGCCTGTACAAGCAGCCGACCGCCTATCGCAAGTCCATCACCGGCATTCTCGACGGCACCGCCGTCTTCTGGAACGTACGCCCCGCATGAGCACAATCGCGATCTTCGGCAGCTATGTCTTGGCCCGCAAGGACGACGCGCAGGATGTCTTGCGCGACCATTGGGTGCTGGTCGAGGGCAAGAGGATCGCCGCGGTCACGCGCGACAAGCCGCGCGCAGATCAAGTCTATGACCGTCCCGGCCGTTTCATCCTGCCGGGCCTGCTGAACCTGCACAATCATTGCTTCAGCGAGGCGGTGGCGCGCAGCCACACCGAGGACGGCAACGGCCGGCGCAATAACCAGAGTATCGTCTACACGGTGCTGTTGCCCCTGACCAAGCGCGGCGCCGATCTGCTGTCGCCTGTAGAGCGTCTCGCCGTGGCGCGGCTCGGTATCCTCCAGCTCCTGAAGGGCGGCGCCACCACGGTGATGGAGCCGTTCCGCAATTCGATCCCGGAGATGTTCGACGCCGCCGAGGAGATGGGCATCCGTTTCTACGGCGCGCCCTATCTGTTCTCGACATCAGATGCCAAGGCGGGTCCCGACGGCCTGGTCCGCTATGCGGGCGACGACGGTACGGCTGATATGGCGACCTGGGACGCGCTCTATCAGCGCTGGAATGGCCGCGGCGAGAGCCGCATCGGCCTTGCGATGAGCCCGCATGCGACGGACACCTGCGGGCCCGATCTGCTGAAAGCCTGTGCTGCAAGGGCGCGCGAGCTTGATGTGCCCATCACGACCCATCTGGCGCAGAGCCAGGCCGAGGTCGAAACCATCGGCAAGCGCTATGGTGGCCGCACGCCAGCGGAATATCTGGATTGGCTCGGCCTCCTTGCGCCGGACCTGCTCGCCGCGCACTGTATAGCCAGCACCGATGACGATCTGAAGCTGATGGCCGCGCGCGGCGCGACCGTGCTGAACTGCCCGCGCGTGTTTGCGCGCGCCGGCGTGACCGCGGCATTCAGTCGCTTCGCCGGCCATGGCGTCCGCACCGTGGTCGGCACCGACGGCTACAACATGGACCTGCTCGGCGAGCTCAACGCCGCCTCGCTCATTTCCAAGACGTCGTCGCAGCGCGCCGATGTCGCGAATTCCCCCGAGCTGATCGAGTCGATCACGGCAACCGCTGCCGACATCATCAAGCGGCCCGATCTCGGCCGGATTGCGCCGGGCGCGACCGCCGATCTCACGGTCGTCGATCTCACCCACCCGCATTTGCAGCCACTCTTCGATGTCAGGCGCGCATTGGTCGCGCTCGCAAACCGCGCCAACATCGATCAGGTTGTCGTCGATGGCCGCGTGCTGATCGATGCTGGCCGCTACGTTCATGGCGATGAAGCCGTGATCACCTCGCAAGGCGCGGCCGCGATCGGGAAGATCTGGGATCTGCCGGAGGCGCAGGCCGCCTTCAACGGCTGAGCCGCGCGCATCCTTGGCTATCGCATAGGTGCCCGGCAAAATCGTGCAGCGAGTTGCCATCGGTGGAGTCGATGGCATACAAATTGCTCAACGCTTGAGCCTGTCGATCAGCACGGAGACATCTGGAATGCGTGAGAGAGCCGAAGTGCGGCTTGCCGTCGATATCGGAGGAACGTTCACCGATATCGTGCTGGATGTGGGACAGGATCGCAAGACGCGCAAGGTGCTGACGACGCCGACGCGGCCCGAGGAGGCGGTGCTTGATGGCATTCGTCTCATTCTCACGGATGCGCATGCGCATATCAGCGACATCGATGTCTTCATTCACGGCACGACGCTGGCGACCAATGCCATCATCGAGCGCCGCGGCGCAAAGACCGCGCTCGTCGCGACCGAAGGCTTTCGTGACGTGCTCGATATCGGTACCGAGAGCCGGTACGATCAATACGACCTCACCATCGACAAGCCGAAGCCGCTGGCGCCGCGTTCCCTGCGCTTCACCGTTCCCGAGCGCGTCGATGCCCATGGCGCGGTGCGGTTGCCGCTGGATGAGGCCGCGGTGCGTGCGCTGGTGCCGAAATTGCGTGCGCTGAATGTCGAAAGCGTCGCCATCGCCTTCCTGCATTCCTACGCCAATCCCGAGCATGAGCGGCGCACCGCCGCGATCCTCGAGCAGGAGATGCCCGGCATCTCCGTAACGATGTCGTCCGCAGTGTGCCCCGAGATCCGAGAGTATGAGCGTACCTCGACCGCCGTCACCAATGCCTATGTGCAGCCTTTGATCGACGGCTATCTGGCGCGCATGGCGCAGGCGCTGGCGGTCGAGCAGTTCCGCGGCGCGATTTATCTCGTGACCTCCGGCGGCGGCGTCACTTCGATCGAGACGGCGCGGCGCTTCCCGGTGCGCCTGGTGGAGTCCGGTCCTGCCGGCGGCGCGATCTTCGCGGCGCAGATCGCGGCACGGCTCGGCGAAAGCAAGGTGCTCTCCTTCGACATGGGCGGCACCACGGCAAAGATCTGCCTGATCGAGAAGTATCGGCCGGAGACCTCGCGCGTGTTCGAGGTCGATAGGGCCGCGCGCTTCCTGAAGGGCTCAGGGTTGCCGGTGCGCATTCCCGTGATCGAGATGGTCGAGATCGGCGCCGGTGGTGGTTCGATTGCGCGGATCGACGCGATGAAGCGCGTCACGGTCGGCCCGGAGAGCGCTTCGTCTGAGCCGGGCCCGGCCTGCTATGGCCGCGGCGGCAGACGGCCTGCGGTGACCGATGCGGACGTTGCGCTCGGCATGATCGATCCCGACGCCTTTGCCGGCGGCACGATCAAGCTCGATCCCAAGCTGTCTAAACAGGCGCTGCTGCACGATGTCGGTGAGGCGCTGGGCCTGTCGGCGGAGAATGCCGCCTATGCCGTGCACGAGGTCGTCTGCGAGAACATGGCGAGCGCGGCGCGCGTGCATGCAGTCGAACGTGGCGCGGTGGTCGGCCAGCATACGTTGATCGCGTTCGGTGGTGCCGCGCCGCTGCATGCGGCGCGCGTTGCCGAGAAGATTGGCGTCTCCCGGGTGATCGTGCCGTCCAACGCCGGCGTCGGCTCGGCCGTCGGGTTTCTGGCCGCGCCCATTGCCTATGAACTGGTACGCAGCCGCCATGTCAGGCTCGAAGATTTCGATACCGCGGCGGTCTCGGATCTCTTGCAGGAGATGGCGATCGAGGCGCGGGCGCTGGTCGAGCCGGGTGCTGCCGGCGCGCCGGTGCGCGAGCGCCGCGCCGCCTTCATGCGCTATGTCGGCCAGGGCCACGAGATCACGGTCGAACTGCCGAACCGGCTCTTGGCCGCTGCCGATCTCGCCGGCTTGCGAAAATCCTTCGAGATCGATTATGCCGCGATGTTCGAGCGCCCGATTCCGGGCGCGGCGATCGAAGTGCTGAGCTGGTCCGTGCTTGCGACCACCGAGCCGCGCAATCCGCCGGTCGTCCATGCCGTGGCGCGCAAGCCGGCCGGCAAGGCATCCGGTAGCCGCAAATTCTACGACGGAAGGGCGGGACGCCTGGTCGAGATTCCCTTGTACCGCCGCGAGGACATGGAGCTGGGAGCGACCATCGCCGGCCCTGCCGTGATCGCGGAGGATGAGACCTCGACATTCGTCTCGACGAGCTTTGACGCCCACATCGACGGTGCCGGCAGCATCGTCATGGAACGAAAGGCGGCGTGACCATGAATGGCGCAAGCACCAGCCTGATCGACCTTCAGATCATGTGGCACCGGCTGATCGCGGTGGTCGAGGAGCAGGCGCAAGTGCTGCTCCGCACCGCCTTCAGCCCGATCGTGCGCGAATGCGGCGATCTCTCCGCCGGCGTGTTCGACCTCAGGGGCCGCATGCTGGCGCAGGCCGTGACGGGCACGCCGGGTCACGTCAACTCGATGGCGGAGTCGGTCAAGCACTTCATCGCGCATTTCCCGCTGGAGACGATGAAGGAGGGCGACGCCTACATCACCAACGATCCCTGGATGGGCACCGGCCATCTCAACGACTTCGTCGTCACCACGCCCTGCTTCAAGAACGGCAAGCTGGTCGCGCTGTTCTCCTGCACCAGCCATCTGATGGACATTGGCGGCATCGGCTTCGGGCCTGATGCCACGGACGTGTTCATGGAGGGGCTCTACATCCCCATGCTGAAGCTGATCGACCAGGGCATCGTCAACGAGACGCTGATGGCGATGATCCGCACCAACACGCGGCTGCCGATCGACACCGAGGGCGATACCTATTCGCTCGCCGGCTGCAACGACGTTGGCTGCGAGCGCCTGGTCGAGATGATGACCGAGTTCGGCATCGACACGCTCGATGAGCTCGGCGACTACATCTGCGACCGCTCGCGCGAGGCCGTGCTCGCGGAGATCGCGAAGCTGCCGAAAGGAAGCTGGCGCAACACCATGATCGTCGACGGCTATGATGCACCGGTGACGCTATCGGCGATGCTGACGATCTCGGAGAAGGGCATTCACGTGGATTTCACCGGCACCTCGCCGACCTCAAAGTTCGGCATCAACGTGCCGCTCTCCTACACCACAGCCTACACCGTGTTCGGTCTTGGCTGCGTCGTCGCCTCGGAAATTCCCAACAATGCCGGCTCGCTCTCGCCGCTAACGGTGTCGGCGCCATCAGGGGCAATCCTCAATGCGCCGAAACCCGCGCCGGTGGCTTCGCGTCACGTCATCGGCCAGATGTTGCCCGACGTAGTGTTCGGCTGCCTGCGCCAGATCATCCCCGTGCGCGTGCCGGCCGAAGGCACCTCATGCCTGTGGAATCTCAACGTGCGTGGACAGACGCGTTCCGGCGCTGGCGGCAACTACGGGTTCTCGATGGCGGTGACCAGCAATGGCGGCACCGGCGCGCGCTTTGCCAAGGACGGGCTGTCGGCGACCGCCTATCCGAGCGGCGTGCGCGGCACGCCGGTCGAGATCGCGGAGACGCAGACGCCGCTGATCTTCTGGCGCAAGGAGCTGCGCCCGGATTCCGGCGGCGCCGGCCGCACCCGCGGTGGTCTCGGCCAGATCATCGAGGTCGGCAGCGGTGTCGACGCGCCGTTCGACATTCTGGCCGCGTTCGATCGCATCGATCATCCGCCGCGCGGCCGCGATGGCGGCCGTGACGGCGAGGCCGGTTATGTCGGATTGAAGTCCGGCAAGAAGATGCGCGGCAAGGGCTTTCAGACCGTGCCGCCTGAAGATCGGCTCGTCGTGATGACGCCAGGCGGGGCCGGCATCGGCGATCCCACCGATCGCGCGCGGGACAGCGTGCGCGACGACGTCGAGAGCGGCCTGGTCTCGCCGGACAACGCGGCCGCGCTCTACGGCCTCCGCTAATGTCGCTTGATCGCGATCGTCGGCAGGACTAAGAGAGAGGCCTTCAATCAGGAACGTTGCAGCCATGGATTTCACCCCGACCGCAAAGCTCACTCGCTCTGCTCACGGGGAATCTCATGCCTGCTTCGATCATCCTGTCCGATCTGTCACTGGCTACGCCTGACGGTCGCTCTCTTCTCCAAAACGTCAATCTCACCTTCGGACCCGAGCGCACCGGCCTCGTCGGCCGCAATGGCGTCGGCAAAACGACGCTGCTCGCCGCAATTTTGGGGCGTTTGAGCTCGCAGTCCGGCCGCGTTGTCGTCAACGGAACCATCGGGCTGCTGCGCCAGGATGTCCAACTTGCGCTGGGCGCCGCGATCATTGACCTCTTCGGTGCGCAAGAGGCGTTCGCGCTGCTTCGCCGTGCCGAGCGTGGCGACGCCACGGCCGACGAGCTTGCCGAGGTCGACTGGACGCTCGAGACGCGAATCGCCGAGGCGCTGGCTCGTGTCGGGCTCGATGCTTCCGCCGACACGGAGCTCGCGCTCCTGTCGGGCGGCCAGATTACGCGGGCGCGTCTTGCGGCACTCGTCGTCACGGCGCCGGACTTTCTGTTGCTGGACGAGCCGACCAACAATCTCGATCGCGAGGGGCGCAAGGCCGTGACCGGTCTGCTCGCCGCATGGCGCGGCGGCGCCATCGTCGTCAGCCATGATCGTGAGCTGCTGGAGACCATGGATGCCATCGTCGAGCTGACCTCGCTCGGCGCCGCGCGATACGGCGGCAATTGGAGCAGTTTTCGCGAACAGAAGGCGCTCGAGCTTGCTGCGGCCCGGCACGACCTCGCGCATGCGGAAAGGCATTTGCGCGAGCTCGACGACAAGGCGCAAGCCGCCGTCGAGCGCAAGACGCGCAAGGACAGCGCGGGCGCGAAGAAGCGCGCCAAGGGCGACATGCCGCGTATCCTCGCCGGCGCTCGCAAGGACCGCAGCGAGGACAGCGGCGGCAAGGGCGCGCAGGTCACGGAGCGACGGCGGGCGGACGCGCTCGATGCGCTCGGCACCGCGCGCCAGCGCATCGAGATCCTTCAGCCGCTATCAGTAAAGCTCGCGTCGACGCATCTGCCTGCGGGCCGGGAGGTGCTCTCGGTCGTTGACGTCAGTGCCGGCTATCGCCCGGAGCGGCCGCTGCTGCGCAAACTGTCATTCGCCATCGTCGGCCCGGAGCGCGTCGCGCTGGTCGGGCCCAACGGCTCCGGCAAGACGACGCTGCTCAAGCTCGTCACCGGACAATTGCCGCCCTTGTCCGGGAGTGTGCACGTCAGGACGAAGTTCGCGATGTTCGACCAGACCGTCAGCCTCCTCGATTCGCGCGCCTCCGTGCTCGAAAATTTTCGGCGGCTCAATCCCAGGGCCGAGACCAACGCCTGCCATGCCGCGCTGGCGCGCTTCATGTTTCGTGCAGATGCTTCCTTGCAGGTCGTTGCGCGCCTGAGCGGAGGTCAATTGCTGCGCGCAGGCCTCGCCTGCGTGCTCGGCGGCGCGGCGCCGCCGCCTCTGCTGATCCTGGACGAGCCGACCAATCACCTCGACATCGCCTCCATCGAAGCTGTCGAGGCGGGCTTGCGAGCCTATGACGGCGCTCTGCTCGTCGTCAGCCACGATGAGTCGTTTTTGCAGGCGATCGACGTCACGCGAAGGATCGATCTCGGCGAGCCCGGCCTTCGCTAGCCACCGCCACCCGGCTCCAGCGCTTCGCCCATCTCCAGCGGATGCGCCATGGTCTCGTGCAGCGCGTTGCGATCGAGTTCGCCCTCGGACATGCTGATCACGACGCAGGCGACGCCATTGCCGATCAGATTGGTCAGCGCGCGGCACTCGCTCATGAACTTGTCGATGCCGACCAGGATCGCGATCGATTGCACGGGGATGTCGGGCACGATGGAGAGCGTCGCCGCCAGCGTGATGAAGCCGGCGCCGGTCACGCCCGAGGCGCCCTTGGATGTGATCATGGCGATGCCCAAAATGCCAAGCTCCTGCCAGATCGTGAGATTGGTATTGGTCGCCTGGGCCAGAAACAGGGTCGCCAGCGTCATGTAGATGTTGGTGCCGTCGAGGTTGAAGCTGTAACCGGTCGGGATGACGAGGCCGACAACGGAACGCGAGGCGCCGAGATGCTCCATCTTCTGGATCATCTGCGGCAGCACCGTTTCCGATGACGAGGTGCCGAGCACGATCAAGAGCTCGTCCTTGATGTAGGCGATGAAACGCAGGATCGAGAAGCCGGCGACCCGCGCGATCGCGCCGAGCACGATCAGCACGAACAGGATGCTGGTGAGATAGAACGTGCCGATCAGCGCGACGAGGTTGAGCAGTGAGCCGAGGCCATAGGCGCCCACCGTGAAGGCCATCGCGCCGAACGCGCCGATCGGCGCGACGCGCACGACGATACGGATGATGCCGAAGAACATCTTTGCCGCCTTGTCGACGGCGTCGACGATCGGCTCGCCGGCCTTGCCGAGGAAGGCGATGGAAAACCCCGACAGGATCGAGATCAGCAGCACCTGGAGGATGTCGCCGCGCGCGATCGCGCCGACATAGCTGTCCGGGATGATCGCCATCAGATGGGCGACGATGCCTTCTTCCTTGGCCTTGGTGACGTAGGTTGCGACCGACTTCGGATCGATCGTGGCGGGATCGATGTTGAAGCCGTGCCCGGGCTGGAGGACCTCGCCGACGAGCAGGCCGACCGCGAGCGCCACCGTCGAGACCGTTTCGAAATAGACCAGCGCCTTCAGCCCGACCCGGCCGACCCGCTTGAGATCGCCCATCGAGGAGATGCCATGCACCACGGTGCAGAAGATCACCGGCGCGATCATCATCTTGATCAATGCGATGAAGCCGTCACCCAGCGGCTTGAGCTCCTTGCCGAGGTCGGGATTGAAATAGCCGACCAGTATCCCGAGCGCGATCGCGATCAGCACCTGGACGTAGAGGATCTTGTACCAGGGTTGATGACGGCGATGGGCGGCGGGCGGAATCGCGACTGGCGTCATGGTGTGCCCCGGATTGCGTTGCAGGTCGGCGCCATTTCATCATGAGCCGTCCGGGGCAGGGCCGATAGTCACAATTTCGTCGGCGGGCGCGGGCCGCAGCGCAGCATCGTCTTGCGCTCATCTGGCAAATCCGATCGAAGCAGACTACATCGGTGGGCATGGCAACACGTCCGCTCGAAGATTTCGTCGGCCGGCACCAGCGTCTCTTCGTTCTGACCGGGGCAGGCTGCAGCACCAATTCCGGCATTCCCGATTATCGCGACAGCCAGGGCAACTGGAAGCGGACCCAGCCGGTCAACTACCAGGCTTTCATGGGGGATGAGCGCACGCGGCAGCGGTACTGGGCGCGCAGCCTGATCGGCTGGCGGCGGTTCGGCCAGGCGATGCCGAATGACGCGCATCATGCGCTGGCTCGCCTCGAGGCGAACGGGCAGTGCGAGATGCTGCTGACCCAGAACGTCGACCGGCTGCATCAGTCGGCAGGTCACCGGCAGGTGATCGATCTGCACGGACGGCTCGATCTCGTCCGCTGCATGCGATGCGGCGACAAGACGCTGCGCGATGCGTTCCAGCGTGCCCTCGGCCGCGTGAATGCAGGCTGGCTCTCACTCGATGCCGCGGATGCGCCCGATGGCGATGCCGATCTCGAGCACGAGGATTTCTCATCGTTCAACGTGCCCGCTTGCCAATCCTGCGGCGGCACCCTCAAGCCGGACGTCGTGTTCTTCGGCGAGAGCGTGCCGCGCGAGGTCGTGGCAACAGCGCAAGAACATCTGGAGCAGGCCGATGCCATGCTGGTCGTCGGCTCATCGTTGATGGTCTATTCCGGCTTTCGCTTTGTGCAGATGGCAGCGCGCAAGAACATTCCGATTGCTGCCGTCAATCTCGGACGCACCCGCGCGGACGATCTGTTGACGCTGAAGGTCGAAGAGCGCTGCGAAGCTGCGCTCGCGTTTCTGTTGTGAGGCGACTCGTCCCGGCCTTGGCCGGGACGAGTCGCCGATCACCGTTCAACTTGGATCTATGCCGCCGCCTTCCGCCGCGCCTGCTCAGACTTGTACAGTTCGAACTCCTCCGTGATTGCCTTCGCGATCGACGGGCGCTGCTTGAGGCGCTCGTAATAGGCCTTCAGATTCGGCCATTTCGCCAGCTCGATCGGCGGCGTCGCCATGGTCCAGTTGATCACCGTGACGAGATAGGCGTCGGCGACGGTGAAGTGGTCGAGCAGGAACTCGCGGCCCTTCAGGTGGTTCTCGACATAATCGAGTCGCGACAGGTTCTTCTCCAGCGCGTAGGCTTTGCTCTCCTGCGGCGACTTGCGATCCAGCACGGGGATGAACAACCCCTTGTGCAGCTCGGTGCCGATGAAGCACAGCCATTGATGCAGCCGCGAGCGGTCGATGCCCGGTCCGGTGCCGAGGTGGGACTGCGGAAAGCGGTCCGCGACATATTGCAGGATCGCGGCGTTCTCCGTCAGCACCACGCCCTCGTCGGTGCGCAGCGTCGGCACGAGGCCAATCGGGTTCACGGTACGGAAGTCGGAACCGTCCTTCAGCACGGTCTTGGTCGGTGAATCGACCTCGAGATAGTTCGCCTCCGCGCCGGCTTCATACAGCGCGACGCGGGTCGCCATTGAGCAGGCGAGCGGTGAAAAATAGAGATCCATGGGGTGCCTCCTTGGGCGTGGTGTCGTTTGACCTTGCGTTGCAACCCGGCCGGATTGATTTTTGTACTGTTCCGCATAATATGGAGACGGTCAAGGATAATTTGCGATATGGTACAAAAATCAAAAGATCCGCCTGCCGCCGCACCCAAGGCGCCGAAGCGCCGCGGCCGGCCGCGCGCCTATGAGCCCGACGTCGCGCTCGGCAAGGCGCTCGACCTGTTCCGTACGCAGGGCTTTGCCGCAACCTCGCTCGACGATCTCAGTGAGGCCACCGGCATGAACCGGCCAAGCCTCTACGGCGCCTTCGGCGACAAGCGCGAGCTCTACATCAAGAGCTATCAGCGTTACCGCGAGCAGGCGCGCGCATCGATGGTGGAGATCTTTCGTGCGGATCTGCCGTTGCGCGAGCGGCTGGAGCGCATCTTCGCGTCCGCGCTCGCCATCTATCTCTCCGGCGAGACCGGCCCGCGCGGTTGTTTCACGGTGGTGACCGCGGCATCCGAAGCTGTCGGCGATCCCGAGATCCGCGCCATGGTGCTGGAAGGCCTCACCGAGCTCGACAAGGCTTTTGCTAATTGCTTCCGCCGCGCCAGGGAGAAGGGCGAGCTGCCGGAGAGTGCCGATCCGGTCGTGCTGGCGCAGCTCGCCTCCGCCACCATCCACACCATCGCCATCCGCTCCCGCGCCCGCGTCCCGCGCAAGGAGCTCGACGCGATCGTGAAGGGGGCGATCGATATGATGGTGGGGGTGAAAGGCTAACCCTTCGCCGGGACGACAGCGAGAGTGTGGCTACCCCAACTCCCGCGCGGGTGCCGCCACCGATATCGCGGCCTCCCGGAAGGCATCGCGAATGGAGCCCAGCAGGGTCTGCACACGCGCGAGATTGGAGCGCGTCGCCGGGACCAGCGCCTTGAGCCAGAGATCAGGGATCTGAAGTTGCGGGAGCAGCTCGACGAGCGCGCCGGACTTGAGCCGATCCGCCGCCGCGGTGCGTGACACGATCGCTATTCCGCTGCCCGCGCACAGGCTGTCGATCACGAGCGCGCTGTTGTTGGTCACGAGGTGCGGCCGAACCGCTACCGTCGTCACGCCATTGCGGCCTTCGAAGGTCCAGGCCGGCCCGATCGGCGAAAACACGATGCAGTCGTGATTGACGAGATCGCGGGCGTGCCGGGGCTGGCCACGCCGCGCCAAATAGGAGGGCGCGGCACAAAGCACGCGTTCGAACACGTGCAAGGGCTCCTCGAGTACGCCGTCGAAGGACGACGGCATCATGGTGAGCACGATGTCAAAGCCTTCCTCGACCGGATTGACCGTGCGGTCCACCAGCACCGCGTCCAGCGTCACGCGCGGATACTTGATCTGAAACGACGACAGCAGTTGCGCGAGGTCGATGACCATCGGTGATGCCGGCGCCTTGATGCGCAACTGGCCCTCGAGCTCATTCGGGGATCGCATGATCCCCTTGGCCATCTCGTCGTATTCGCGGACGATCTGGCGGATGGCGTCGAGATAGCGCTCGCCGACTTCGGTGAGCGCCAGTCGACGGGTGCTCCGCCGCAACAACGTGGCCTTCAGCGACCATTCCAATTGACCGACCCGCTTGGTGATGACGGACGGAGCCACCCCGAGCTGCCGGCCCGCCTCGGAGAAGCTGCCGGCCCGCGCGGTCGCCAGAAACGCCTTCATATTCAAAAGGCTATCGGTCATTTAATCCAATCCGGAAAAGATCATCGCGCGAAATAGCTTATTCTCACTCGATCTGGAAGGAAATAGGCTCCCGGGCGCGACAAGCCGTCACCAAAACAAGCGAAACGGCAACGCGGAGGAACGAGCAATGAGCGCACCTGACGTCATCGATGTCACCGATGTCATCGAGCGCCAGCGCCGCAACGGCCTGGTCTTTACCGTCCTGATGCTGTCGACGACGATCATGTTCCTGGACGGTTACGATCTTCAGGCGATGGCCTTCGCCGCGCCCTCGATCATCCGTGCCTGGGGCATCGAGCGGGCGGCGCTCGGCATCGTCTTCAGCGCAGGCATTTTCGGCATCCTCGTCGGCGGCCTCGTGTTTGGATCGCTCGGCGATCGCATCGGCCGGCGGCTCTCGATCGTGGCCTCGATGCTGGTGTTCGGCGGCTTCACACTCGCGACGGTCTGGGCCAGCGACATCACCAGCCTCATCGTGCTTCGCTTCCTCGCCGGCATCGGCATCGGCGGATTGTCGCCGCTGTGCTACGCGCTGAACCTCGAATATGCGCCGAGCCGGTACCGCGGCACGGCGGTCGCGATCATCATGGTCGGCTATGTCGCTGGCAGCAGCATCGGTGGCTTCATCGCCGCCGGTCTCGTACCGCAGTTCGGTTGGACCATCGTGTTCTGGATCGGCGGCGTGCTGCCACTCCTGGGGGCCGCGCTGTGCTACTTCGCGCTTCCGGAATCGATCAAGTTCCTCGTGGCACGCAATCGCGAGCCCGCGGAAGTCGCCCGCATCCTGAACCGGATCGAGCCCTCGCTCCGGGCGCAGGCGACGACGCGCTTCGTCCTTCGCGATGAAGCTGGCAGCGCCGGAACGGGGCTCCTGTCGCAACTCGCCACACTGTTCGACGGACGGCTTGCGGTCATCACGCCGTTCCTGTGGGTGGCCTATATCGCAAGCTCGATCACGATGTTCTTCCTCAATAGCTGGACGCCGATCCTGGCGGAGGCGTCGGGGCACACGCCCGCGCAGGCTGCCTTGGGCTTGACCGTGTTCAGCCTGGGCGGCGCCGTCGGCGGCCTCACCATTGGCCGGGTGCTCGATCGTTTCGGCGTCATCGCCATTGCGATCGTGCCGCTGATTGCCTCGCCGCTGGTCGCTTCGCTTGGCTGGGCCGGTCTTGGCGACAGCACCTACCTTGCGACGATGGTCTGCGTCGGCTTCTTCGTGGTGGGTGGTCACCAGGGCCTGAACAGCTCGGTCGGCCAGTTCTATTCCAGCACCAACCGCACGACCGCCGTCGGCTGGGCGTTGTCGGTCGCCAAGATCGGCTCGATCAGCGGACCGCTGGTCGCCGGAATCCTGATTGCGCAGCATCTGCCGTTTTCCAACCTGTTCCTGCTCGCAGCGATGCCGCCGCTCGTCGTGGCGTGCTGCGTGCTCGTGCTCGGAGTCTCGCAGCGCAGGCATACGGCGGCGCGCAAGGTCGATCAGGCCGCGCCGGCATAGCCGCCGTCGCGCTGGCCGGATTGAAAGCAACGGAGTGCTGAAATGAAAATGCCATTCGCAGGGGCGATCGATTGCGACCTGCACCCGCCGATGCCGAGCATGGCGCAGCTTCTGCCTCATCTGGACGACTATTGGCGCGACCAGATCTGCAACCGCGCGATCGATCGCACGCAGTTCGCCACGATGAGCTACCCGCCGAACGCCCCGATCAGCGTACGGACCGACTGGCGCGCGCCGCAGGCGGGGCGAAGCGATCTCGATACGCTGCGCACTCATGTGCTCGACGCCTTTGATCTCCGCTTCGGTATCGCCAACGTGATCCACGGTGCGATCGCGCTCTACAATGATGATCTGGCGGCGGCGATCTGCCGCGCGGTGAACGACTGGCTTCGCGCCGAATGGCTCGATCGCGAACCGCGGCTGCGTGGCTCGATCCTGGTGACGCCGCAGGATCCGGCGCAGGCCGCCGCCGAGATCGAGCGCCTCGCGCCGGACCGACGTTTCGTGCAGGTGCTGTTGCCCGTGATGGGCGAGAAGCTGCTCGGCCGGCGCGAGTTCTTCCCGCTCTATGAGGCGGCCGAACGGCATGGGCTCGTCATCGCCGTGCATGCGGGCAGCACCTATCGCTATGCACCGACGATCGTGGGCTGGCCGTCCTACCAGTTCGAGGACTACGTGGCGCAGGCGCAGGCTTTCGCCAACCAGACGATCAGCCTCGTCGCCGAAGGCGTGTTCCGCCGCTTTCCGCGCCTCAAGGTCGTGATGCTCGAGTCTGGTGTGAGCTGGCTGCCGATGACCGTGTGGCGCACCGACAAGACCTGGCGTGGTGCGCGGCCGGAAGTGCCCTGGGTCGATCGCTGGCCGTCCGAGATCATCCGCGAGCACCTGCGCTTCTCCATCCAGCCGTTCGATGCGCCGGATGCGGCGGCGGTCGCCCAGACGATCGATCGCATCGGTTCCGACGCGGTGCTGCTGTTCTCAACCGATTATCCGCACTGGCAGTTCGACGGCGAGGATGTGCTGCCGGACGGGCTGCCGCCCGACTCACTCCAGCGGATTCTCGTCGACAATGCGCTCGCGACCTATCCCCGCCTGGCGCAGTGCGCGGTTGCCGTTGCCGCCGACCATGCGAAGGAGGACGTCAGATGAACGCGCCTTTCGTCGAACAGAAGGCCCGCCAGACGCTCGCAGTCGTCGACTGCGACATCCATCCGGCGCACCGTACGCCCGCCGAACTCTTGCCCTATCTCGAGCCGCGCTGGCGCGAGCACTACCAGACCCATGGCGTGCATGTGCGGCAGGCGCTGCCGAACGGGCTGATGTATCCGCGCATGATGGCGGCTGGCATGCGTGCTGATTCGCTTCCTGAAGGTGGTGGCCCTGCGGGATCCGATCTCGATCTCCTGCGCAAGCAGCATCTCGATCCCGTCAATGTAGAGTTCGGTCTGTTGATGGCGCTCAGCAAGGGCGGCATGGAGGAGCGCAATCCCGGGCTTGCGGCGGCGTTGTCGCGCGCAACCAATGACTGGCAGATCGATCGTTGGGTGCGCGAGGAGCCGCGTCTTCGCGCCGGCATTGTTGTGCCGCAGGAATTTCCCGAGGCGGCTGTCGCCGAGATCGAGCGCTGCGCAGGCGATCGCCGCTATGTGCAGATCATGCTGTCGTCGCGGCCATCGGATCCGCTGGGCCATCGGCGCTATTGGCCGATCTATGAGGCGGCGGAGCGTGCCGGCCTGCCGATCGGCCTGCATCCGGTCGGCTATAATGGCGGCCATCCCTCCACTGGCTCGGGCTGGCCGACCTTCTATTTGCAGGAGCACTATGTCTTCGTGGCCTGCATGGAAGCGCTGGCCAGCAGCCTGATCATCGAGGGCGTGTTCGAGCGTTTCCCAAAACTGAAGGTCGTGCTGGTCGAGGGCGGCTTCGGCTGGGCCCCGGCGCTGGCCTGGCGCATGGACAAGCACTTCGAGAAATTCCGCAAGGAGGTCGCGCATCTCAAGCGGCGTCCCTCGGAATATCTGCGCGAACACATCTGGTGGACGACGCAACCGATCGAGGAGCCGGCGCAGTCGCGCCACATCGTCGAGATCATCGACTGGATCGGCTGGGATCGGCTGCTCTATTCATCGGACTATCCGCATTGGGACTATGACAATCCGTCCTTTGCGTTCAAATTTCCGATGACCGAGGAGCAGCGTCGCAAGATCTTCAGGGACAATGCGATGGCATTGTATGGCCTCGCATGAGCCGCCGTGTGGTTTGCCCGGCAGCCGAGCTGCCGCCCGGGGCGCGCAAGGTCGTCGTCGTCGACGGGCGCGAGATCGGCGTGTTCAATGTCGAGGGGCGCCTGTATGCGCTGCTCAACCGCTGTCCGCACGGTGGGGCGGCGATCTGCTCGGGCGTGGTGACCGGCCTCAGCCAATCGTCCGGCCCTGGCGACTATCGCCTGGAGCGTCGCGGCGAATTCCTGCGCTGTCCCTGGCACGGCTGGGAGTTCGATATGGCGACTGGCCAATCCTGGTGCGATCCGCGCCGCACGAAGGTGCGAAGTTTTGAAGTGAAGCTTGAGGCCGGCTCCGACCTCGTGATGGGCCCCTATGTGGCGGAGCGATTTCCGGTCGCCGTCGAGGATGCCTATGTCGTGATCGACCTCTGAATGGTGCCGTGCGGTTCTGGCGTTCCCAACGTCTGGCGCGTATAATTCCCGCGCAGACGACGGAAGCACGGATGTTGATTTTCGCACGCAGTTTAGGCCTCGCATTGGTCTTGGTGGCGCCCTCTCTGGGCGGGCGAACGGCCCACGCCCAGGCTGTCCCCGTGCCCTACATGAACTCGGGCGGGCTGATGGGCTGGGGCGACAATCCGGCTTTCGACGCCAGCGATCCGCAATCCAAGTTCCCAAAAGGCTGGTTTCTCAGCAGCTCACGCGACAGCACGGCGTGGAGCATGAATGGCTTCGATCATGCGAGGGCGTTCGGCAATTACGGCTCGCTGTCGTCCGATGGCGTGAAGTTCGGCTACAACTTCGCGAATGCACCGGTGACGATCTACACCGGCTTTGACACGTTGAAATACAATCTCGGGACCGGCGGTCCGATCACGCCTTTCGATTCCACCACGGGAACGCTGCCGGGTGGCTATCGCGCCAATGCGGGGATCGAATTCCGACCGACGTCGAATCTCAGCCTGTCGTTCGGCGCGAGCTTCACCCAGCAGTCGTCCGGACTGGTCGACAGCGACATCAATTCGCCGCTGCCGCCGGGTGCGTCGCCACTGGCTTTCGGCGCTCGCCGCTAGGGCTGACCGTCCCGCCAGCCACGCTTCAATAGCCGCGCGTCCGATCGACCACATTCTCCAGTGCAGCGCCGGCTTCGAAACGCGCGATCTGCTCCGCGACATATGCGGAGATTGCATCGGCATCGGTATCGGCCGCATTGTGCGGCGTCACCACCACCTTCGGATGGCTCCAGAGGCGGCTGTTCGCCGGCAGAGGCTCCTCGACGAACACGTCGAGGGAGGCGGCACCGAGCGTACCGTCGTCGAGGCAGGCCAGGATGTCGTCCTCGTTCTGCAACCCGCCGCGGCCGGCATTGATCAAGACCGGCGCGCCGAGCGGGCTGCTACGGTTGAGCTTCGCAAAGACCTCGCGGTTGAGGATGCCGTGCGTCTGTGGTGTCAGCGGCAACAGGCAGACCAGAATGTCGGTCGCGCGCAGGAACGCCTCCATCTGATCCGCGCCGTGGAAAGACTCCACACCCTCGTCGCTCCGCGGACTGCGGCTCCAGCCCACCACGCGGAAGCCGAACCGGCGCAGCACGTCGGCGGCGTCCGCGCCCAGCGTGCCGAGCCCCATGATGCCGACCGTGACGGTGCTTGCCGGCCATTGATACTTCGGCTCCCAGGTTTTCTCGCGCTGCGACTGCCGCAGGTAAAGCTCCTGCCGATGATGCATCAGCACGTGAAGCACGACATATTCGGTCATACGTCCGGTGAGATCGGGCACGGCGACGCGGACCAGCGGGACGTCCGGCAGGCTGTTGTCCGCCATCAGCGCGTCGACGCCGGCGCCGAGATTGAAGATCGCGCGCAGGTTCGGGAAGGCCTTGAGATCGCCCGGAACCGGCTTCCAAACCGCGGCATAGTGCACTTCGGCCAGGTCGAGGTCCGGATCCGGCAGCAGCACCACGCGCCGCTTGCCGCAGACCGCCTCGAATCGCGCTTTCCAGCGCTCCGGCAGCCAGTTCTGCTGCCTGCTGTTGATCAGGAGTGCCAGCGCGCCTTTAGTCATTCGTCATGTCCCATCGAGTTCCCGTTCAGGGCCCTCCTTGGCACGAACGCGCGGACATTTCCTGCAAAAAATTTCCGCAAGCCGTGTCGGGGCAGGGCATAGTGCGTCGTCTTTACAATAAGAGAAAACAGGACGTGCCCATGCTCTATGCCATCCTTTGCTACCACGATGAGGATTTCGTCGGCTCCTGGAGCAAGGACCAGGATGAAGCCGTGATGAAAAAGCTCGCCGTGGTGCAGGACAAGCTCACCAAGCAGGGCCGGCTCGGTCCCGTCGCGCGGCTCCTGCCCACCACGGCGGCCGCGACGTTGCGGAAAGAAGACCCGCCGCTGGTGCTCGACGGTCCCTATGCCGAGACCAAGGAGCAGTTGCTCGGTTTCTACATCGTCGATTGCAAGAACCTCGACGATGCGCTCGACGTCGCGCGCGATCTCGGCGCAGCCAATCCGGGCGGCGCCTATGAGGTGCGTCCCGTCGGCGTGTTCAGGCCGGGAGGGAATTTGACGTGAGCGAGACCGACGCCGCCTGGATCGAGACCGCGCTGACCTCGGCGCGGCCCCAGGCGGTGGGCGCGCTGCTGCGTTATTTCCGCGACCTCGATACCGCGGAGGAAGCGTTCCAGAATGCCTGCCTGCGCGCGCTGAAGACCTGGTCGCAGAACGGGCCGCCGCGCGATCCCGCGGCCTGGCTGATCATGGTCGGCCGCAACGTTGCGATCGACGAGGTGCGCCGCGCGCGCAAGCAGCAGCCGCTGCCGGAGGACGACCAGGCGATCTCGGATCTCGATGACGCCGAAGGGAAGCTCGCCGAGCGGCTCGACGGCGCGCACTATCGCGACGATATCCTGCGCCTGATGTTCATTTGCTGCCATCCGGATCTGCCGGCGACGCAGCAGATCGCACTCGCACTTCGTATCGTCTCCGGCCTCACCGTGAAGCAAATCGCGCGCGCCTTCCTGGTCTCGGAAGCCGCGATGGAGCAGCGCATCACCCGCGCCAAGGCGAAGATCGCGGATGCCGGTGTGCCGTTCGAGGCACCCGGCGCGGTCGAGCGCGGCGAACGGCTCGCGGCCGTCGCCGCAATGATCTACCTGATCTTCAACGAGGGGTATTCGGCGAGCGGCGACACGGCCGAGATCCGCAAGCCGCTATGCGAGGAGGCGATTCGGCTGGCGCGGCTGCTGTTGCGGCTGTTTCCAGGCGAGGCGGAGATCATGGGGCTCGCCGCGCTGTTGCTGTTGCAGCATGCGCGCAGCGCGGCGCGCTTTGCAGCCGACGGCTCGCTGATCCTGCTCGAGGATCAGGACCGCTCGCTGTGGAGCAGCACCATGATCGCGGAGGGGCTCGCGCTGATCGACAAGGCGATGCGCCATCGCAGGAGCGGCCCCTATCAGATCCAGGCGGCGATCGCGGCGCTGCACGCCCGTGCGGCGACGCCCGAGGAAACCGACTGGGCGCAGATCGAGCTGCTCTATGGCGCGCTCGAGCTCGTGCAGCCCTCTCCGGTGGTGACGCTCAACCGCGCGGTCGCGGTCTCCAAGGTGCGCGGCGCGGAGGCCGCGCTCGCGCTGATCGAACCGCTCGCGCCGAAGCTTGCCAATTACTTCCATTTCTACGGCGTGCGCGGCGCCTTCCTGATGCAGCTCGGCCGCCTTGAGGAAGCCCGCGTCGCCTTCGACCGTGCCATCGCACTCGCCAACACCTCGGCCGAGGCGGCCCACATTCGCATGCATCTCGATCGCCTGATCAGGGACAGCCAGCCGAAAGCGTCCAAGGCAAAGTAGAGCGAACATCTCTCCGGATCGTCATGCCCGGGCTTGTCCCGGGCATCCACGTCCTTTACGTCCGCGCTAAGACGTGGATGGCCGGGACAAGCCCGGCCATGACGCGCGGTAGGGGGCGAAAAAATCACCGGCGTCTGTCGGTCTTGCGCTCTCTCCTTCGTCCTTAGGCCAATCGAAGGGAGCCCGTCATGCTGAAAGCTGTTGCCATTGTCGCCATTGTGCTTGCCGCCGGCATCGCCGGCATTCTCGTCTTCGCCGCCACCAAGCCGGACATGTTTCGCGTCGAACGCACGCTCGCCGTGAAGGCGCCGGCCGATGCCATCTACCCCCTCATCGCCGATTTCCAGCGCTGGACGAGCTGGTCGCCCTACGACGGGCGCGATCCCGGCATGAAGCGCACGTTCGGCGGCACCGCGCAGGGCAAGGGCGCGACCTATGCCTGGGACGGGAACAAGGACATCGGCGCCGGTCGCATGGAAATTCTCGAAGCGAGCACGCCGTCGAAGCTTCGCATCAAGCTTGATTTCGAGCGTCCTTTCGAGGGTCACAACATCGCCGAGTTCACGTTTGTGCCGCAAGGCGGTGCAACACTGGTCACATGGGCGATGTACGGTCCGGCCCCGTTCCTGTCCAAGCTGATGCAGGTGTTCGTCAACATGGACAACATGATCGGCAAGGATTTCGAGACCGGCCTCGCCAATCTGAAGAAGCTCACCGAGAAGTAGAAGCCTCACGTCAAGGAGAGAAACATGCTCAATCCATACCTGTTCTACCAGGACAAGTGCGAAGCCGCGTTCAACTATTATGCGCGCGTGCTCGGTGGAAAGGTCGAGGCGATGCTGCGCGCCTCCGACGCTCCGCCGGAGATGCCGGCGGCACCCGGCCGCGAAAAGACCATCATGCATGCGCGCCTGTCGCTTCCCGATGGCAGCGTCCTGATGGCCTCCGACGCGCCGCCGGAGCATTCGCAGAAGCCGCAGGGCTTCTCGATCTCGCTGACGATCACCAACGTGGCCGATGCCGAACGCAAGTTCAACGCGCTCGCCGATGGCGGTACCGTCACCATGCCGTTCAGCAAGACGTTCTGGGCCAAGGGCTTTGGCATGTGCGTCGACCAGTTCGGCATCCCCTGGATGGTGAACTGCCCGGCGGAAGGGATGTGAAGCAAACTGCCGCCGCGCGACCGCTGAGCTGCCCTTTCCCGCAAGCAAGGGGAGAGGACAGTGCAACACTCACCTGCACCGTGGGTAGATCGCGGCGAGCTCGCGGCCCTTCAGCAGCAATAGCCGCGACGTCAGTCCGCCGCGGCTTCTGATCCAGTTGCGCACGGGCGCCGGATAGGCCTCCAGCACCGCTTCGGAGGCCTCCGGTTCGGCATAGAAGCGGCCCTGCCGGTCGACCGAGCGGGCGGCATGGAAGCCGAGCACTGCGCGCTTGGTGACGCAGATGCGTTCGCCGGGCACCAGACTCAGCACCAGCGTACAGGCGGACAGGCAGGGCCCGTCGATCACCACACGCTCGCCCGACTCGCGCACCTGCTCGAACAATTCGAGGAACGGCCCAACTCGTCCGCCCGGAGACTGGATGATGCGGATCTCGGCGGACGCTGGCGCGGCTGCGAACATCGCGAGCGACAGCATCCAAGTCCTTGCAAAGACGACGCGTCGCATGAGTGCTCCACGAACTCGATCTCGTAGGGTGGGTTAGCCGCAAGGCGTAACCCACCACCTTTGTCGCGGTGGCAGAAGAGGTGGGTTACGCTTCGCTAACCCACCCTACGAACCTTCTACCCGTTCCTCCGCTGTCCGCGCAGCGTCGGCAGGCCGATGCCTGCTGCATCGAAGCCGCCATCGACGGCCAAAATTTGGCCGGTAATGTAGCTCGATCGATCCGAGCACAGGAAAAAGATCGCCTCGGCGAGTTCCTCTTCCAGGCCATAGCGGTTGAGCGGGATGGCATCGTGATAGTCCGCGCGGATCTCCGGCGTGTGCACCTGTTTCGCCATAGCGGTGTCGACCGGTCCCGGCGCGACGGCGTTGACGCGGATGTTGAGCGCCGCCAGCTCGACCGCGAGCTGCTTGGTCAGATGCGCCAGCCCCGCCTTGCTCGTGCCGTAGGCCGAGCGCAGCGTCGAGGCGCGCACAGCCGAGATAGAGGTGATGTTGACGATGGCGCCGCCGCCGGCCTCGCGCATCAGGGGGACCGCGGCCTTGGTGCTGATGAAAGGGCCGGTGAGGTTGACCTCGAGCACGCGGCTCCAGTCCTCGTCCGACGTCTCCATCAGCGGTGCGAACACCGCGACGCCAGCATTGTTGACGAGCGCATCGAGCCGGCCGAAGCGCTGTTCGACCGCCTTCATCGCCGCACCGACCGCCGTGCTGTCGGAGATGTCGCAAGTCAGCGCCAGCGTCGCCTCGCCTTGGCCGATCGCGGCGACGGCGTGCGCCAGCAACTCGCCCTCGATGTCGAGCAGCGCCACATGCCAACCCTCGGTGAGGAATTTCCTGGCCGTCGCAAGCCCGATACCGCGCGCGGCACCGGTGACGAGGGCAACTTTTTGCGGGCTTGAAGTCATCTGCTAATCTGTCCTGTGTCCGAAACGCCGGACGTTAAGGGGGGCGGCGTCTCGTATCTTTTACTGTGCCTTTGTCTCCACAAGAAAGGCCTCGCATGCAGCCCTCCGATCCATCCGCGCTGGAAGAGTGGCGGCCTGGCGTCAAGACCCGCATGCTGGCCTCGGCCCGCACCGGCGCCACAGCGCTCTGCATCTTCGAGCAGTGGGTGGCCCCCGGCGCCGGCGCGCCGACGCACAGCCACACCGTCGAGGAAGTGCTGACGGTGCGCGAGGGCGAGGCCGAAATCTGGCTGGAGGGAGACGGCGTGAGGGTCACGGCCGGCCAGTCGGTGCTGGTGCCGGCAGGCCGCAGGCATGGCTTTCGCAACGCCGGAACCACGACGCTGCACGTCCACGCCGTGCTGGCGTCAGCGATCTTCGAAGCCATGCCGGAGGGTGCGAGCGAGGTGACGCGGCGGTGGCTGCCGGACTAAAGCGCGATGAGACTAGGATGAATCGTCATCGCGCTTGAGGTTATTGTTTACCCATGATCTTTTCGTAAAACCGCTTCGCACTTTTCCGGATCATGCTTAGGACAGCTCCGCCGAGGCTCGCTGCATATTGGCGGACATGTCGGCGGTCACGATGCTCTGCTCCTCGACGGCGGCGGCGGTGGAGGCAATGAACTCGTTCAGGCCCGCGATCGCGGCCTTGATCGCGCTGAGGGAACTTGCCACGTCGCCCGAGATGCTGTTCAGCGCGTCGATCTCCGAGGAGATCGTGTCGGTCGCCTGCTTGGCCTGATTGGCGAGGCTCTTCACCTCGGAGGCCACCACGGCAAAGCCGCGCCCTGCCTCGCCGGCCCGCGCGGATTCGATCGTGGCATTGAGCGCGAGCAGATTGATCTGGCCTGTGATGCCCGAGATCAGCTCGACGATACCGCGCATCGCCTGCGCGGCCGCGTTGAGCTTCTGGGCCTGACCGTCGGCGGTCTCAACCCGGCCCGCCGCCGCCTTCGAGCTGTCGCGCGATTTCGACATGGTCTCGGAAATTTCCCGGATCGAGGCGCTCATCTCCTCGCTGCCGGCCGCAACGGCCTCGATCAGCCCGCGCGCGTTGTCGGCCTTCTTGCGGCCGATCGCCTGCGCCGTGATATCGCTTGCGTATTTCACCACCTTGTAGGGTTTGCCGTTGAGGTCGAAGATCGGATTGTAAGAGGCTTGGATCCAGATCTCGCGGCCGCCCTTGGCGATCCGCTTGTATTCGGCAGCCTGGTACTGGCCGCGATTGAGCGTCTCCCAGAATTGCCAGTAGGCCGCCGTCTCGCGCTCTTTCGGCTCGACGAACATGCTGTGGTGCTTGCCCTTGATCTCGGCGAGGGCATAGCCCATCGCCTCCTGGAAATTCTCGTTCGCGTCGCGGATCGTGCCGTCCATGTTGAACTCGATCACCGCCTGCGACTTCCAGATCGCGGCGATCTGCCCGTCATTGTCGGTCGCTTTCAGCTTCTGCTCCGTAACATCGGTTGCGAACTTCACCACCTTGAACGGTTTTCCCGCCTCGTCGAGAATCGGATTGTAGGTCGCGAGAATCCAGATCTCCCTGGCGCCCTTGCCGAGGCGCTTATACTCGGCCGCCTCGAATTCGCCGCGGTTCAGCCGGGCCCAGAAGTCGCGATACGCGGAGCTCGCGCGATCCTCCGGTGTCACGAACATGCTGTGGTGCTTGCCCTTGATCTCCTCGAGCGAGTAACCCATCGCTTTCAGAAAGTTCTCGTATTGGCGCCGACGATGGTGCCGTCGAGCTTGAACTCGATCACGGCCTGGGATCGGCCGATCGCCGCGGCCTGCGCAATTGCATTCTGGATTTTTGTGCTGTTTTGGAAGCTGAGCATGATGAGGTTCCGCAATTGGCTCCGGTTTGGAGCAAGACGAAAAAATGCGAGTCGCGAAAAGCGAGCGGGAAAAAGTTGCATCGGCTTGTTTAGCAACTGTGAACCGCTTGGCTGGGGAACCGGGTTCCGCAATTTCTCGCGACAGCAACGATGTGTTTAAAATTGTGAGCTTTCTCGATTCATATGCACGACAGCATGCAGTGCGGTGTTCGGCGAGTCGCCTCAGTAGTATTACCAATGTACCAAAGACATCTCAGCGGGATGATTTGGCAATCCGGCTTCGCCGCCTGTCTCGCCGACGACCGCGCCCGCTAGCGGACGCGCTCGCGACAAGTTCCGCTTCACCAGTCCTTTCGACGACAATCTCGACCATCAGGCTTAGAGCTGCTGGAAGCACACCGGCTCAATCGCGCGCCGCCACATTGGGCGCATTTTCGTCCAGTGCGACGAGGCCTTCGTCCCCGACCGCTTCTGGCAACAGACGGCAAGAGCTCCCGCAATACCGAACTCATGACCTTCGCGGGCGACGAGATCGCCCGCATCGACGTTTATTTCGGACCGGCCCATCGGCACGGCGTCCTCCTGCGGCGGCGGGGCTAGCCCCGTCGGGGCTTTACCTCCAAATTAATTTTCACCGGCGTGTCGGGACTGCAAGATGCGGTTCGTCTTATACGTGAGAGCCGGTGATCTTGGCCCAAAAGCGAAATACCCAAAGGACGCCACCATGCGATTCATGATGCTGATGATTCCGCTCGGTTACGAAACCGCGCCGAAAAACGTTCAACTCGATCCCGAGCGCGTTGCCGCGATGATGCGCTACAACGAGGCGCTCCAGAATGCCGGCGTCCTGATCACGCTCGAAGGTTTGCATCCGCCCTCGACGGGCGCCCGCGTCTCGTTTGCGACCGGCGAGCCGATCGTGACCGACGGACCCTTCGCCGAGTCCAAGGAGGTTTTGGGCGGCTACTGGATGATCGAGGTCGCTTCGCGCGATGAGGCGATCGCCTGGGCCAAGAAGTGCCCGGCCTCGCCGAACGAGATCATCGAAATCCGCCAGGTGCAGGAGATGGCCGACTTTTCGCCTGATGTGCAGAAGGCGGCCGCCGGCTTCACCGAACTGCGCAAAAGCGGCCAGTCCGGTCGCTAGCCTGCGCGATCGCCTTTCGTCCAAGCGCCAAAGCAACAGAGGAGTGAAGCCCATGAGCACCAACGACACCTATCTCGCCGTCTTCCTCGGCAGCAAGGAGAGCGCGAAGATGGCCGCCTGGAATGCGCTGCCGGAAGCCGAACGCAAGGCGAAGGAGAAGGAAGGCATGGCGGCGTGGCACGCCTGGGTCCAGAAGCACCAGGGCGCGATCCAGGCCATGGGCGGCCCGCTCGGCAAGACCAAGAAGGTCGACGCCAGGGGTGTCGCCGACATCGCCAATGAGATGGGCGCCTTCACCGTGGTCAAGGCCGCTTCTCACGAAGCCGCGGCAAAGATGTTCGAGAACCATCCGCATTTTGCGATCTTCCCGGGTGAGCGGGTCGAGATCATGCCGGTGCTGCCGATCCCCGGCGGCTAGCTCATTCCGGGGAAATACGGGGCTAATCAATCCCCGCCCGCGCTAGTGACCTTCGCGCACGGCTCATGTAAAAGTCATTCACATGAGCTGGCGCAAGGACGAGCAGCGCCGCGCTGAGCGCGGCTATCATCACGGCAATCTGAAGGAGGCGCTGCTTCAGGCGGCGCTGGGGCTGATCGCCGAGAAGGGCGCGGCCGGCTTCACCTTTGCCGATGCGGCGCGGATGGCGGGCGTCAGCCCGGCCGCTCCCTACCGACACTTTCGCGACCGCGATGAGTTGCTTTCCTCGATCGCCCAGCGCGGCTTCGAACAGTTCGAGGCGCGCCTGACCGCGGCCTGGGACGATGGCCGCCCGGACACCGTCACTGCGTTCGAGCGCGTCGGTAAAGCCTATCTCGCCTTCGCGCGTGAAGAGCCCGCTTTCTATTCCGCGATGTTCGAATCCGGCCTGCCGGTCGACGCCAATCCGGCCCTGATGGCCGCAGGCGAGCGCGCTTTCGGCGTCATTCGTGCGGCGGCAGAGCGCCTCGCGGCGTTGACGCCGCCGGGCACGCCACGGCCGCCGGCGATGATGATGGCGCTGCATATCTGGTCGATGTCACACGGCGTGGCCTCGCTGTTCTCCCGCGGCGATGCCGCGCGGCGCAAGCTGCCGATGTCGCCAGATGAGCTGCTCGAGGCCGAGGTGCTGATCTATCTGCGTGGGCTCGGCTTCCCGATCGATCGCCGTCCCATGGCGGGAGGCGCCGAGCCGCCGCCGGTGCCACCGGAGGCATCCTCCGCTTCTGGCAACTCCCCGGGCGGCCCTTCGGGTGGTCCTTGGGGCAAGCTGAAATAAAATTGCGCAAATAAATCGGCGGGCCTGTCTGGCGGCCGGCTTGACAAAACCGCGGGATCGGCTACCTATGTAAATGTTATTTACATTCACAACGGCGTGACTGCCGTGATGGAGATGGGAAATGGCCTACACCGCTGATGTCAATCGATGGCGCGGCCCCTCGGACGACCCCTACTACCGCCCCCACATGCTCGATACGCCCTGGCACCCCGGCTGGATTGCCGTGACCATCCTGGGCTTCATCATCTGGTGGCCGATCGGGCTTGCCCTTCTCTTTTTCACACTCGGGAGCAGAAGAATGTCGTGCTGGAGCCATCAGGATCGCTGGCAGAACAAGATGGAGAAGATGCAGTACAAGATGGACCGCATGCGCGACCGCATGGAGCGTCGTGGCTTCGGCTTTGGCTTCGGCCCGCCGACTTCCGGCAACCGTGCCTTCGACGAGTACCGCGCCGAGACCCTCCAGCGGCTCGAGGAAGAGCAGCGTGAGTTCAAGGATTTCCTGACGCGGCTGCGTCACGCCAAGGACAAGGAAGAGTTCGACCAGTTCATGGCGCAGCACAAGACCCGTCCGACGCCGCCGAACGAGCCGCCGCCGCAAGGTTGATCTGATCCTCAAAGCCTTCAGGCACACGCCCCCATAAGTCCTGATGGCCCCGAGCCGCCCGCCTGCGAGCCCCGCAGGCGGGCGGTTTGGCTTTGCGAGCTTGGTGGCGCACTGCCGCACACATCATATATTCGTGCGGCGAAACCGTGTGGCAAAAGACCGGAGGCGGCGATGGCGGGAGCTGCGATCGTAGCGGACGACAGTCTCTGGCAGGCGATTCGTGGCGAGGCGCAACGCGCAGCTACGGCCGATCCTGTCTTCGGCGTCACGTTGGCGGAGACCATTCTCGCGCACGACGATTTTGCCGCCGCTCTGTCCGATTTGATCGGGCGACGGCTTGGCGGCAACGCCACGACGCGCACACGCCTCACAGCGTTCGCCAACGACGCTTTCCACGACCAGCCCGGCCTGATCGAGATGGCAAGCCTCGATTTGCGCGCATCACGATCCGGGATCCCGCCGTCGCCGGCCTGTTGCCGCCGCTGCTGCACTTCAAGGGCTATGTCACGCTCGAGGCCTGGCGGGTCTCGAACTGGCTCTGGCATCGCGGACATATCGATGCGGCGCTGCTCTTTCAGAACGAAGCATCCAACGCGTTGCAGGTCAGCATTCATCCCGCGGCGCGCATCGGATCGTCGGTGTATCTCGACCACGCCACAGGCATCGTGATCGGCGCGAACGCCGTGATCGGTGACGCCGTCACGATTCTCCAGAATGTCAGTATCGGCCGCCGTGGCGAATTGCCGACCCGCTCGCCTCGGATCGGACACGGTGTCTTCATCGGCGCCAGCGCGGTCATCCTGGGCGACGTTCGCATTGGCGATTTCGCCAAGATCGGCGCCGCGTCGGTTGTGATCTCTGACGTGCCAGACGGCTGCACTGCGGTCGGCAATCCCGCCCAGTTGACCAACTGTCCGGAGCGGGCTGCCTGATTGTCGAAGCAGCGGCCGCTATTTCGCGCGGGCCGATGAGGCGGCTTCGCGCGCTGCGAGCTCCTTGGCCGCGCCTTTCGCTGCGCCGGGGCCGGCGTGCACGTGGACCTCCTTCGCAATGATCGGCTCGCCGCATTCGGAGCAGACCAGCACCGGATCGAACATCTTGCCGCAGCTCTTGTGCTGGTGAAGCATGGGGCGGCCGCGCTCATCCACCATGTGGGTGTCGCCCCAATGCACGATCGCCATTACCACGGGATAGAGATCCAGTCCCTTCTGGGTAAGGATGTATTCGTAACGCGTCGGATTCTCCTGATAGGGCGAACGCCTGAGCACGCCGAACCGGACCAGCTTCTTCAGGCGATCGGCGAGGATATGCCGGGTGACCCCGAGCCGCGACTGAAACTCCTCGAACCGGCGCACGCGCAGAAAGCAGTCGCGCAGGATCAGAAGGCTCCAGCGGTCGCCGATCACGGCCACAGTTCTGGCGACCGAGCATTGTTCCTGCTCAAGCAAATCCCATCGCATTCCGTCCGACCCCCGAAAAGGCTGAATTCTCAACGCGTTCGTGTGGCAACAATATAAAATTCCAAAATGGAATGAAAGCTCCTTAAAAGAGGCCGAAACCCCGTACAACTAGGTAAAACCAGCGAACCAGTATATAGTTTCATTTTAGAACTATATGGCAATCCTGTGCGGATAGTGACGTAGGCTCCAAGCTCCAGCGGGAGGATGCGATGAAGACGGCAATCGTGATCGGTGTGGGCCCTGACCGCGGGCTCGGCGCCCAGCTCTGCAAGCGGTTTGCTGCGGACGGGCTCAAAGTGATCGTAGCGGGTCGGACCTCTTCGATGCTCGAGGCGGTTGCGAATGCTATCGAAAAATCGGGAGGACAGGCCGTTCCCTTTGTCGCCGATGCCACCAAGGAGAGCGACGTCGCCGCGCTGTTCGATGCCGCCGGCAGCGAGCTCGATCTCGCGATCTACAACGCCGGCAACAACACGCCCGGCAGGATCATCGAGATGGAAGCCGACTATTTCGAGAACGCCTGGCGCGTCGTCTGCTTCGGCGGCTTCCTGTTCGGCCGCGAGGCGGTGCGCCGCATGGCGCCGAAGAAGGCCGGCACGCTGCTCTTCACCGGCGCCAGCGCCTCGCTACGCGGGCGCTCTGGCTTTGGCGCGTTCAACTCGGCAAAGGCGGGCCTGCGCACGCTGGCCCAGGCCATGGCCAAGGAATATGCGCCCGACGGCATCCATGTCGCTCATGTCGTGGTCGACGGCGCGATCGCCGGCGACAAGATCATAAACCGCCTTCCCGATGCTGCAAGCCGGCAGGACAGCTTGATCAGCATCGAAGGCATCGTCGATGCCTTTGCCTTCCTCTACAGGCAGCCCGAACGCGCCTGGTCGTTCGAGCTCGACGTGCGGACGTCGAAGGAAAAATGGTGAGATCTCGGCCCTTGCCTCACCGATCACGCGGCCGCCTTGTTCTTGATGGCTCCGACGATCGCGGTGAGGATCGCCCCGCCGGCGCCACCGGCGACGACTTGTGACACGACGCTGCCAACGCTCAAATTGCCGGATTCTGCTGCGGCCATGATGGACGGAAGCAGCAGCGTAATGACCTGGCCGAGCACGCCGCCACCGACCAGGCCTGAAATGACGTTGCCGGCCATTCCGAGATCAAATGTCGGCGAAGACTTGCCCGCGCCAATTCCACCAACCGCGCCTGACACGAGATTGATCAGAATCTGTTCCATGCAGATCTCCCGTACGAGGTCGTCGGGCGGGCTCGCCAGCCATAGCCGTCAGTTGTTTGACGAGCGGCCCATTTTCGCATCGTCAGGTGGCTTGAGGGCAAGGACAATAGAGTGAGTTCCTGATTGACCGGTGGGATAACCCTCGCGCGTGGCACAAGCTGCATAGCGTGGTTTTCGCCGCTGTCTATCGAACGGCGGTAGGGTGGGCAAAGGCGCGTTAGCGCCGTGCCCACCATCCCTCCGCGATTGCGACAGAAGTGGTGGGCACGCTTCGCTTTGCCCGCCCTACGCATCTACAAGACCCTCAATACCCCGCGGCCAGTCCCGTATTGCGGCGGGGATCGTTGGCGCCATAGTAGCGGTTGTTGCCGACCGGCTTGCCGTTCAGCGACGGCGCGCCGACGATGATGACCGCCAGATGGTTGGCTGGTTGCGGCGGCCCGAACTTGTGGCCCATGCCTTCCAGAATCTTGCGGGTGTCCGGCGACAGCGCATAGTCTTCGACATTGGTCAGGTCCGGCAGCCATTGCTGGTGGATGCGCGGCATGTCGACGGCTTCCTGCGCGTTCATGTCGTAGTCGATCGCGTTGATCATGGTCTGCAAGACAGCCGTGATGATGCGGCTGCCGCCGGGCGTGCCCACCACCATGACGGTCTTGCCGTCTTTGGTGACGATGGTCGGGCTCATCGAGGACAGCGGCCGCTTGCCGGGAGCGATGGAATTGGCCTCGCCCTGCACCAGGCCATAGAGGTTCGGCACCCCGACCTTGGCGGTGAAGTCGTCCATTTCATCGTTCAGCAGCACGCCGGTCTTGGCTGCCGTCACCTTGGCGCCGAACCAGTCGTTCAGCGTGTATGTCACCGACACCGCGTTGCCGTCCTTGTCCGCTATCGAATAGTGCGTGGTGTTGCTTCCCTCATGCGGCGCGACGCCAGGCTTGATGTCCTTGGAGATGCCGGCCTTGTTCGGATCGATCACGGCGCGGATCTTGGTCGCGTAGTTCTTGTCGAGCAGACGGTCGAGCGGGTTCTTCACGAAGTCGGGATCACCGAGGTAGCTGTTGCGGTCCACGTAAGCGTGGCGCATGGCTTCGATCTGCACATGCACGGCCTGCGCGGAGTGGTAGCCCAGTTCTTTCAGCGGATAGCCCTCCAGGATGTTCAGGATCTCGCAGATGACGACGCCGCCCGAGCTCGGTGGCGGTGCGGAGATCACGTGGAAGCCGCGATAGTCGCATTCGACGGGCGCGAGCTCGCGCGTCTTGTAGCCGTCGAGGTCGTCCTGCGTCAGCAGGCCTTTGCCGGCCTGGCTCGATGCCACGATGGCGTTGCCGACCCAGCCCTTGTAGAAGCCGTCGGTGCCTTTGCTGCTGATCTCGCGCAGGGTCTTGGCGAGCTCCGACTGCACCAGCTTCTCACCCACCTGGAACGGCTGCCCGTTGTTGAGGAAGATGGCAGCGGATGCGGGATCGTCCTGAAAATCCGTAGTGGCGGTACGCAATAAATCGATGTCGCCCTGTTCCAGTGCAAAGCCCTGTTCGGCGAACTGGATTGCTGGGGCGAGCAGGTCGGCGCGCTTCATGGTGCCATACTTCTCGCGCGCATATTCCATGCCGGAGACGGATCCCGGCACACCCACGGCCAGGTGTCCCTTGGTCGAGATGCCCTTGATGACGTTGCCGTCCTTGTCGAGATACATGTTGGCCGTCGCGCCCTTGGGCGCCGTCTCGCGGAAATCGAGGAAGGTCCTGCGGCCGTCGGCGAGCTCGATCGTCATGAAGCCGCCGCCACCAAGATTGCCGGCTGCCGGATAGACCACCGCCAATGCGTAGCCGACCGCGACGGCCGCATCGACGGCATTGCCGCCACGCTTGAGCACGTCCACACCGACCTGTGTCGCCAGATGCTGCGCGGACACCACCATGCCGTTTTCCGCGGCAACCGGCGCGACCGATGCCGCGCGCGCTGGGTCCAACGTTGTGAGGCTGATCGAAACAATCGCGGCAGAGATCCACCGCACGCCTGTTCCTGGTTTCTGCACGGGACGCTCCTTGAGTTGGGCCGGTGAATCCCGGCACACATTGTTGTTCGCGCGCGCAGCCTATCAGCTCGTGCCCGTTGTGAAATGCGAGGTGTGACGTCATCACGGGACAAAGTGCGGTTCCTCCGCCCTTGCGGGGGAGGGCGGGGGAGAGGGGGGCCAGGAAGAAGAAAATGTGTATCGGGGGGGGAACCGTGCTCGCTCTAGGCCGGCAACTCGCTGCGACGCGGGAACGCACCGCCAACCGCCTGCACGGCCTACCATTCCGGCAGCCAAAAGTGCCCGCGCTAACCCCGCATTAACCATCGTCGGCGTCTGGTAAGGTCGGCAAGTCGCGCCCAAAGGCTTAGTCGAGGCCCTTAGTTTTGACATCTTGGCAGGGAAAGCAGTCGGCCGGCTTCGGACGGGCCGCTGCAATCCAAAAAAGACAAGGCTTTGCGCAGGCTTGGCAGCTACGCGCGACCCGCGCGGCTTGGGGAACCGGCAGCCATTTTGCGCGCCGAGGACATGGAACGATCGCCTTGAGAGGATACTGCTTATGAACCCGGCCGACGTCGCTCAGTCAGCCCTCCCGGTTGCGGCTTCCGCCGACGTGTCATTGGTTGCGCTGTTCTGGCAAGCTCACTGGATCGTGAAGGCGGTCATGCTCGGGCTGTTGTCCTGCTCGGTCTGGGTCTGGGCGATCGCGATCGACAAGGTCTTCCTCTATGCCCGCACCCGCCGCTCGATGGACCGTTTCGAGCAGGCGTTCTGGTCCGGCGAATCGATCGAGGAGCTCTATCGCACGCTATCGGCCAAGCCGACGCATTCGATGGCGGCCTGCTTCGTGGCGGCGATGCGCGAATGGAAACGCTCCTTCGAGAGCCACGCGCGTTCCGTCGCCGGCCTTCAGATGCGCATCGAGAAGGTGATGAACGTGTCGATCGCGCGCGAGATCGAGCGGCTGGAGCGGCGGCTCCTGGTGCTCGCGACCGTCGGCTCGGCCGGGCCCTTCGTCGGCCTGTTCGGTACCGTCTGGGGCATCATGTCGAGCTTTCAGTCGATCGCGGCCTCGAAAAATACCTCTCTGGCGGTGGTGGCGCCTGGCATCGCGGAGGCGCTGTTTGCGACCGCAATCGGCCTCATCGCCGCCATTCCTGCCACTATTTTCTACAATAAGTTCACCTCCGAGGTGAACCGGCAGGCCCAGCGGCTCGAGGGCTTTGCGGATGAATTTTCAGCCATCCTGTCCCGTCAGATCGACGAGCGTGGGTGATGGACGCTATAGTGAAGACGATCGTGGGCTCTAGATCATGGCGATGAACGTAGCCAGTTCGTCCGGTGGCGGCGGCCGCCGCAGCCGGCGCAAATCGGTCATGGCCGAGATCAACGTCACGCCGATGGTCGACGTGATGCTGGTGCTGCTCATCATCTTCATGGTCGCAGCGCCGCTGATGACATCGAACATCGATATCGATCTGCCGGTCGCGAACGGCGGCAAGTCGATCTCCTCGAACGCGCCGCCCTTGACGCTGTCGGTGAAGCGGACGACCGGCGGCTGCAATTCGAATGTGGAGCTGTACCTCGGCGACAGCCCGATCTCGGCTGGCGATCTTCAGTCCAAGATCGAGGCAATCAAGGACACGCGATCCGACGCCGACCGGGTCGTCTATCTGCGCGGTGACAAGGACGTCTGCTACACCGACATGATGAAGCTGCTTGGGCAGGTGCGCGCCGCCGGCTTCAAGGCCAACATCGTGATTATCCCGGAGCAGGGATGAAGGTCAAAGTCGACAAGACTGTTGTTGCGTCGATTGTCCTCCACGTCCTCGTGATCGGCTGGGGGCTGATCTCATTTAGCTCTCGCGCCCTCGAAGTGCCGGAAGAATCCGTCATTCCCGTCGATATCTCTCTGGATCAGCCCGCCAAGGCGACGGCCGGCATTCAGACCGCGGAGAAGGACAAGCAGAAACCCAAGGTCGACAAGGTCGCTCCCGAAGTGACGCCGCCCGAGGAGTCCCAGGGCAAGATCACCATCAAGAAGGAGCTGATCCAGACCAACACGACGCCTCCGCCGCCGCCGAAGGTGGTGGAGAAGCCGGTCGAGAAGAAGCCGGATTCGCCAAAGCCCGTCCAGGAGACCAAGCCCACGGACGAGACCAAGCAGGCCGAGAAGAAGCCCGAGAAGGACAAGATCGATCCGATCGCGGACGCCTTGAACAAGCCGGAGAAGGAGAAGAAGCTGCCGCCGCCCAAGCAGCAGGAGGCCAAGCCGCAGCCGCCGAAGCCGAAGGACCGGCCGTTCAATCCGATGGACATCATGGCCAAGCTCGAGGACAAGCGCGATCCGACGCGGCATGAAATGACCGGCGCGACGCCGAATGCGACCAGTGCGCTGGGAACGCAGAACGGCAAGGACACTGCGATTGTCGCGACCTGGAAGGGCGCGTTTGTCGCCGCCGTCAGGCGCTGCTTCAGATTCCCCTATAATGGCCAGGATGCCGATCAGTTCGAGGTCGACATCGACATCCAGATGCGTCCGGACGGCACGGTTGCCTCCTCGCCCGTGATCGTTGCCGTGCGCGGCCCGTCGCGCTCGGTCGGCACGGCGATGGCCGAGAGCGCGAAGCGGGCGGTCGAGGAGTGTCAGGCCTATGCATTCCTGCCCAAGGCGCAATACGACACGTGGAAATACATTCCGATGACGTTCGGCCTCAAAGATATGCTGTAAGCGTGAAAAGACATAACTCAGATGAATAAGATGCCATCGCTGACACGACGTGGATTCATGATGGCGGCAGGATCAACTGCCGCAATGCTGGCCGGCCGCTCTGCGCTTGCGCAGGGACGCCTCCAGGTCAACCCGACCGATTTCCAGCCGATTCCGATCGCGATCCCGAATTTCGTGGCGGGCTCGCCGTCGGACGGCGAGGTCGGCGCCGGCGTGACGCAGGTGATCACCAACAACCTCAAGCGCTCGGGCCTGTTCAATCCGATCGACCAGGCCGCTTATCTGGAGCGCATCAGCAACATCGACGTTGCGCCGCAATTCCAGAGTTGGAAGCAGATCAACGCCCAGGCACTGGTCACCGGACGCATGACGCGTCAGCCGGACGGCCGCCTCAAGGCCGAATTCCGCCTGTGGGACGTCGTCTCGGGCCAGCAACTCACCGGCCAGCAATATTTCACCTCGCCGGAATATTGGCGCCGCATCGCCCACATCATCTCCGACCAGATCTATCAGCGCCTCACCGGCGAGACGGGCTATTTCGACAGCCGCGTCGTCTTCGTCGACGAGAGCGGGCCGAAGGAGCGCCGCGTCAAGAAGCTCGCGATCATGGATCAGGACGGCGCCAACGTGCGCTATCTGACGCGCGGCTCGGACCTCGTGCTGACGCCGCGCTTCTCCCCGAATTCGCAAGAGATCACCTACATGGAGTTCGGCCAGGGCGATCCGAAGGTCTATCTCTACAACATCGAGACCGGCCAGCGCGAAATCGTCGGCAATTTTCCGGGCATGACGTTTGCGCCGCGGTTCTCGCCGGACGGCCAGCGCGTCATCATGAGCCTCCAGCAGGGCGGTAATTCGAACCTGTTCGTGATGGACCTGCGCTCGCGCTCGACCACGCGGCTCACCGACACGCCGGCGATCGACACTTCTCCTTCGTACTCACCAGATGGCACCCGCATCTGCTTCGAGTCCGATCGCGGCGGCAGGCCGCAGATCTATGTGATGCCTGCGGGCGGCGGCCAGGCGCAGCGCATCTCCTTCTCCAAGGACGACGCCAATGCGAGCTACTCGACGCCGGTGTGGTCGCCGCGCGGCGACTACATCGCGTTCACCCGGCAGGGCGGCGGACAGTTCTCGATCGGCATCATCAAGCCGGACGGTTCGGGCGAGCGCCTCCTTACCTCGGGCTTCCACAATGAAGGCCCGACGTTCGCGCCGAACGGCCGCGTCGTGATGTTCTTCCGCGATCCTGGCGGCAATGGTGGGCCGTCGCTGTTCAGCGTCGACATCTCCGGCCGCAACGAGCAGAAGGTGCCGACACCGGGCTACGCATCCGACCCCGCCTGGTCGCCGCTTCTGTCCTCGACGTCGGGCCAATAAATCGCCCGCGTCGCGCGTTCATCGGCGCGAAGTTTTCGAAAAACAGCGCCGAGTTTTTCGCTTTCCTCGATTGCGGCAAGCTTTCCTTCACCTTGTGCCCGGCAAAGCTTGCCCAGTTGCTTGATATCTCAGCAGAAATTCGTTCGCTGAAGGTTCAAAACAACGCGTCTTTAACGATATTCCCTCAGAAAGACTTCATCTCGGCTGGGTAAAAGTACGCTCCAAACAGGATGCGTAACAAGCCAATGCAACTGGCCGACCAGAAGCAGAGTGATCGAGACGAGCTGGAGCCCATACTCTACGCCGCCCTCATCAACTCCATGGTGCAGAATTTCTGGGCGATCTTCATCGGCTCGGCCTGTACTGCCGTGGCCGCGGTCATGACTGCGCTGAAGACTGGCGACGTCTTGCTCTGGCCGATCGCGTTCCTGATCATTGCCATTGGCACTGCGCGCGCATTTCAGATGCGAGGGTACGAAGACCAAACACTGGCTTTGACGTTCGAACAGGCCAAGCATCTGGAGCCGCGCTACTGGCTCGGCGCGCTCGCCTATGCAGGGGTGCTCGGCCTGTGGTGCTTCGTTGTCATCTACAATAACGACGATCCGGTCGCGAACATGCTCTGCGTCGCCGTCACGGTCGGCTACACCGCCGGCGGAGCGGCCCGGAACTACGGCCAGCCCAGGGTGATCCAATGGCACGTCATGCTTGCCTGCGGTCCAATGTCGCTCGCCCTGTTGCTGCATGGCGGATTCTACTACATCGGGCTCGCCGTGCTGCTCGTCTTGTTCTTCATCGGCTTGAAGAACATCAACCTCAGCCTGCACGCGATCTTCGTCAAGGCTCTGACTTCGAGTTTCCGCGAATCCGCGCTGGCAGGTCAGTTCGATACTGCGCTGAACAACATGCCGCACGGCCTGTGCATGTTCCGCGCCGACGGACGGCTTGCGGTGATGAACCATCGCTTCAGCGACTTGATGGTGCTGCCGGAGAATTTCGTCGCCCGTGGCGCCAGCGCCGCCGACGTCGTCGCGGCCTGCGTGGCCTCGAACTCGATCTCGCTGGAGAGCGGCGACATGATCCTTGGCGAGATCAAGGGCGCACAGATGAAGGAGATCGTCACCACCGATCCCGATCTGAAGCGCTGCCGCACGCTGTCATGGACGTTCCAGCCGATGGCCGGCGGCGGCACGGTGCTTCTGCTCGAGGACATCACCGAGCGCACCAATGCGGAAGCCAAGATCAGCCATCTCGCGCGCTATGACGAGCTCACGGCGCTGCCGAACAGGGTCAGTTTCCGCGACGAGATCGAGCGGCTGCTCGCGATCTCGCACGATGCCGAGCGCCTGTCCGCGCTGCTGTTCGTCGATCTCGACCAGTTCAAGCAGGTCAACGACACGCTTGGCCACCCCTGCGGCGACCAGCTCCTGTGTGCGGTGGCGAACCGCTTGCGCGAGATGCTGCGCCCCGAAGATTTCGTCGCCCGCTTCGGCGGCGACGAGTTCGTCGTGTTCCAGCAGAACCTCAATTCACCCGAGGATGCCGCGGCGCTCGCCCGCCGCATCGTCGAGCGGCTCAGCGAGCGCTACCGCATCGACAATCATCTGGTGGAGATCGGCGCCAGCGTCGGCATCGCGCTGACGTCTCCCGAAGGCCTCAGCGCCGACACGCTGCTCAAGAACGCCGACATGGCGCTCTACCGCGCCAAGGCCGACGGCCGCGGCACCTTCTGCTTCTTCCGCGACGAGATGGCTGCGACCGTCGAGGCACGCCGCATCCTCGAGCTCGATCTGCGCAAGGCGCTCGCCAACGAGGAGTTCGAGCTGTTCTATCAGCCGCTGGTCAATCTGAAGACCGGCAAGATCACCACCTGCGAGGCGCTGCTGCGCTGGAATCATCCGGTGCGCGGCACGGTCTCGCCGGTCGACATCATCCCGGTTGCCGAGGACATGGGCCTGATCGTCGATCTCGGCCGCTGGATCCTGCGCCGGGCCTGCATGGAATGCATGAAGTGGCCCGAAGGCGTCAGCGTCGCCGTCAACTTCTCGCCGCAGCAATTCCACCAGCGCGACGTGCTCAGCGAAATCCGTTACGCGCTGGAGGTCTCCGGACTTCCGGCGCATCGGCTGGAGATCGAGATCACCGAATCCTCGCTCTTGCGCAACACCCAGCTCACCCACGACATCCTGTCGCAGCTTCACACGCTGGGGGTCAGCATCTCGCTCGATGATTTCGGCACCGGCTATTCGAGCCTCAGCTACCTGCATAACTTCCCGATGCAGAAGGTGAAGATCGACCGCTCCTTCCTCGAAGGCATCGACACCGACCGGCCGCTCACGCTGCTGCGCGGCGTGGCGCGGCTGTCGGCCGATCTCGGCATGGCGGTCGTGGTCGAGGGCATCGAGACCAACGAGCAGCTTGAGCTGATCAGCGCCGACGGCACCGTCACGGAAGCTCAAGGTTATCTGTTCAGTCGCCCGGTCCCTGCGGTACGGATGCGCCAGCTTCTCAACGCCTCGCATGGCCGCCGTGGCGAAGACGAGCTCCAGGTTGTCGGATCGCGCTCCTTCGCGTAATCGGTTTCTTGAGATTTCCAATAGCGGCAGTGTGTTGCCGCGGACTCCGTACTCGTGCGGGTTAACCCTAATTAATCGATTGCTTTGCGTCGCGGTTAAGAAGGTGTTAATGAATTGTCACGCGCGCTGAAGTTGTTTTCGTGCGTCGTGGTGGGTGGTGCGCAAGGAGTTTGGATGCAGTCCTCAGCCCGATCGATCATTTCGGCTGTTGGACCGGGAGCAGAACTCCTGACCGACGTCGACTACCGGCTTGCTGAAACCCACGACGAGAAGGAGGAGATCTACAACCTCCGCTACCGCGCATATCTGCGGGAGCAGGCCGTCAAGGAGAGCCCGGACGGCCGGGTCACCGACCGGTATGACGATCTGCCCAACTCGTGGACCTTCGGTGTCTATCTCCAGGGCGAACTCTGCAGCTCCGTGCGCATCAGCGTGCTGACCGCGGAATGGCGCGAGTCCACCTCAACTGACGTATTTCCCGACATCCTGCTTCCGAGACTTGACCGCGGCGAGGTCATGATCGATCCGACGCGTTTTGTCGCTGATCCCGACAAGGCGAAGCGGGTTCCGGAATTGCCCTATCTGACGCTGCGCATCGCTTATATGGCCTGCGAGCATTTCAAAGCCGATCTCGGCCTCGCGATCGTGCGTGCCGAGCATCAAGCCTTCTATCGGCGGGTTTTTCTACATGCGACCATCGCCGAGCCCCGGCTGGTCCCCGGCCTCACCAAGCCGTTCGGGCTCATGGCGGCGGATTTCCCGACCTTCCGGAAAAGAGTCTTTGAACGCTATCCGGTAATGCGTTCGACCGCCTTCGAGCGGCGGATGCTGTTTGGGCGCCGCGGTGAGCGCCAGGTCGCGCAACGACGGGTGCTGGTGGCGGACGCCGCCCACGCCTGATTCCCGGCTGGCGGGTGAGCCACCGCTCCGCTCCGTCGGCATTTCCCTGTTCATCTTGGGGCGGCAGGCCCAAAATTCGGGCAAAACAGGCGTTTCGGCCGCCAACGCGGCTTGCCTTCACCGTCGCGCCACATTTACAAACCATTAACCATCGCGGTTGCTTTTCGCCGATCGGGGGCATTTGACCGGCCGTGGCAACGTCCCATCAAGGTTGACGGAACGTTCGCTTAACCAACCCCCTGTAGACCGGACAGCAGTGGACTAACGTGAGCATGGAGGCTCCGGAATGAAACATCCTATGCGTATCCTCCAGGGATTGAAGCTGGTCGCGGTGCTTGCCGTCGCGCTGTCGATGGGCGCCTGCGCCAACAAGAACCTTGCTGCGGATGCGATGGCCAACGCGGCGACGCCCGGCAGCCAACAGGATTTCGTCGTGAACGTGGGCGACCGCGTGTTCTTCGAGAGCGATCAGACCGATCTGACGCCGCAGGCGATCGTCACGCTGGAGAAGCAGGCGCAGTGGCTCCAGAGCTATCCGCGCTACACCTTCACCATCGAAGGTCACGCGGATGAACGCGGAACCCGCGAATACAACATCGCGCTCGGCGCGCGGCGTGCCCAATCGGTGCGCTCGTTCCTGGCTTCGCGCGGTATCGACCCGAATCGCATGCGCACCATCTCCTACGGCAAGGAGCGGCCGGTCGCGGTCTGTAACGACATCTCCTGCTGGTCGCAGAACCGTCGCGCCGTCACGGTGCTGAACGCGAGCTCCTGAACGGCGGCCGTTCCGCCAAGGAAACCTGACCAAGGAAACCTGACCACGGAAACCTGATTTGCCGGCGCCCCCTCGGGCGCCGGTTTCGTTTGCTGGATCAAGTCATAGAAAGCCCTTGGTACCAGTCACATTTTTGGCGTACTCCGTCTCTCAATGTCTCGCGCGGCGAGTTGTCCGCCGCGCGCCACGTCGCTTTCGTCGTCAGGGCAAGATGTCATCCAGATTCCAGGCTTTTACCGGCACTGTGGCGATCGCCGCGCTGCTTTCGCTGTGCTCGCCCGTCTTCGCGCAGTCGGACGATGCCGATCCGGAGATGCGGATCGAGCGGCTTGAGAATCAGCTGCGCCAGCTGACTGGCCAGAACGAAGAGCTGCAATACCGCAACCGCCAGCTCGAGGAACGCCTCCGTCAGCTCGAGGGTGGCGCGCAGGGAGTCCCCGGGCAGACGCCGGCGCAGCAGCCCAATGTCGCGGCGGCGCCACCAGCGCCGGGCTATCGGCAGCAGCAGCCGGTGCAGCAGCCAGCCTATGAGCCGCAGATCGCGGCGCCCGCGCCGATCGTGCAGGAGCAGCCGGGGCCCGGTGCGCCCGGCAGCCGCCGCCGCGGTGATGCGTTCGATCCGAATCAAAATCCCAATGCTCCCGGTGCGCCGCGCGCGCTCGGCGGCGGTCAGCAGCCGATGACGGCGGGAGCGCCGGTCGGTGCACCAGGTGGCCGCGGCGCCGGTGAGCCGCTCGACCTCGGCAACACCGGCGGCCGCTATCCGCAGGCTGCGGCTCCGTCCACGCAGTCCGGCTATCCGGCGGCGCAGCCCGGTTATCCCGCGCCGGCCGCAGGCGGCGGTCTGGCGACCCAGCCGCCCTCGCAATCGCCGCGCGACGAGTTCGACCTCGGCATCGGCTACATGCAGCGCAAGGACTATGCGCTCGCCGAGCAGACCATGAAGAACTTCACGCAGAAATATCCGAGCGATCCCCTGCTCGGCGACGCCCAATACTGGCTCGGCGAGAGCTACTTCCAGCGTCAGCAATATCGTGATGCCGCAGAGGCCTTCCTCGCCGTCACGACGAAATATGACAAGTCCGCAAAGGCCCCGGACTCCCTGCTGCGGCTCGGCCAGTCGCTGGCCGCGCTGAAGGAGAAGGAAGCTGCCTGCGCCGCCTTCGGCGAGGTCGGCCGCAAATTCCCGCGTGCCTCCGCCGGCGTCAAGGCCGCCGTCGATCGCGAGCAGAAGCGGGTGAAGTGCTGACCGCTTGGCCTCATGAGAGCGTTTTCCAGCGAAGTGCGTGAAGAAAACGCGTCAAGACTAGAGTCTAGAGCCCCATTCCGATTCAATCTGAACGGAAACGGCTCTGGAGCGCTGACAATGCGGATGGCGCTGCGCTAAATAGGCGCGCCATCCTGCGGGCAGCGTCATGTCAGACGACGACAATTCTCCGATCTCGGCGCGCGAGGCGAAGCTGCTTTTCGCCGATCTGAGACGCGCGCCGGCGCTCGTGCTCGCTGTTTCAGGCGGGCCCGATTCCGTCGCGCTGATGTGGCTTGCCGCGCGCTGGCGCAAGAACCTCACGCGCGGCCCCCAGCTCATCGCTGTCACCGTCGATCATGGCCTCCGACCGGAAGCGGCGCGCGAGGCTCGCGACGTCAAGCAGCTGGCGCGTTCGCTCGATCTGCCGCATCGGACGATGCGCTGGACCGGCGCCAAGCCGAAGACCGGTCTGCCCGCCGCTGCGCGGGACGCACGCTACCGCCTGCTGACGCAGGCGGCGCGCGCGATCGGAGCGACCCATGTGCTCACCGCGCACACCCGTGACGACCAGGCCGAGACGTTGCTGATGCGATTGTTGCGCGGCAGCGGCATCGCCGGTCTGTCCGCGATGGCGCCCGTCACGGAGCGGGACGGGATCGCGCTGGCGCGTCCGCTGCTCGACGTGCCGAAGGCGCAGCTGATCGCGACCTTGAAGCGCGCCAATATCGGTTTCGCCGACGATCCGACCAACCGCGACGCCGCCTTCACGCGCCCGCGGCTGCGGGCGCTTTTGCCGCAGCTTGCTGCCGAAGGCGGCAGCGCGCGCAACCTGGCGCGGCTCGCGGCGCGGCTCGCCCGCGCCAATGCCGCCATCGACGTGCTGGCCGACGGTGCCGAGCGCTTCCTCGCTCTGCGGGATCGCGATCGTCCACCGCCCGATGCGCCTGCGCGAAGCTTCGATGCCTCGGCCTTCGTCACACTGCCCGAGGAGGTGCGCGTGCGGCTCCTGATGCGGGCGATCGACGCCGTCGGGCACGAGGGGCCGGCGGAACTGGGCAAGGTCGAGGCTCTCTTGGCGGTTCTTGACCGCGGCATCGCCGAGGGCACGGGCCGGCGCAACGTCGGAACCAGTCGGCCTCAGATCAAGCAGACGCTGGCGGGGGCCCTCATCAGCCTGTCGCGGGGGCGCATCCTGATCGCGCCGGCGCCGGCCCGGCGCGTCAGGGGCGGATCATGACACCGGCGCGTTCGGCCCCTGTCCCTCAGGACGCCTTAACCAGGGCGGAAAAACCCAGCCTGACCCGCCATTATTTCAGCGGGAATCGGGCTAAGATGGGATAAATAGTCCCATCTCGTTCCCTTGGCAGCGACCCGGGCGGCACCTAAATTGTATTCGTCTAACCGAGAGGATTCCTTGGGGATTTTCTCTAGCTTGCCCAAGGAATAGGGCCGCGATCCGCGCGACCACGAAGGAAGATCGATGAACGCCAATCTGCGCAATTTCGCCCTCTGGGTCATCATTGTCTTGCTGCTATTGGCGTTGTTCACGCTCTTCCAGAATCCCGGCCAGCGCGCCTCCTCCCAGGACATCGCCTTCTCGCAGCTCCTGAGCGAGGTCGATCGGGGCAATGTGCGCGATGTCGTGATCCAGGGACCGGAGATTCACGGGACGTTCACCAACGGCTCGAGCTTCCAGACCTACGCGCCCAACGACCCGACGCTGGTGAAGCGCCTCTATGACAGCAAGGTCCAGATCACCGCGAAGCCGCCGGGCGACAACGTGCCGTGGTTCGTCTCGCTGCTGGTCTCCTGGCTGCCGTTCATCGCGCTGATCGGCGTATGGATATTCCTGTCGCGCCAGATGCAGGGCGGCGCAGGCAAGGCGATGGGCTTTGGCAAGTCGCGCGCCAAGATGCTGACCGAGGCGCATGGCCGCGTCACCTTCGAGGACGTCGCGGGCGTCGACGAAGCCAAGCAGGACCTCCAGGAGATCGTCGAATTCCTGCGCGACCCCGGCAAATTCCAGCGGCTCGGGGGCCGCATTCCGCGCGGCGTGCTGCTGGTCGGCCCGCCCGGCACCGGCAAGACGCTGATCGCGCGCGCGGTCGCGGGCGAAGCCAATGTGCCGTTCTTCACCATTTCCGGCTCCGACTTCGTCGAAATGTTCGTCGGCGTCGGTGCCTCGCGCGTCCGCGACATGTTCGAGCAGGCGAAGAAGAACGCGCCCTGCATCATCTTCATCGACGAAATCGACGCCGTCGGTCGTCACCGTGGCGCCGGCCTCGGCGGCGGCAATGACGAGCGCGAGCAGACGCTGAACCAGTTGCTGGTCGAGATGGACGGCTTCGAGGCGAACGAAGGCGTCATCCTGATCGCCGCGACCAACCGTCCCGACGTGCTCGATCCCGCGCTGCTGCGTCCCGGCCGCTTCGACCGCCAGGTCGTGGTGCCCAATCCCGATGTCGTCGGTCGCGAGCAGATTCTGAAGGTTCACGTCCGCAAGGTGCCGCTGGCGCCGGATATCAACCTCAAGACCATCGCGCGCGGCACGCCCGGGTTCTCCGGTGCCGACCTGATGAACCTCGTCAACGAGGCTGCGCTCACTGCCGCCCGCCGCAACAAGCGCATGGTGACCCAGGCCGAGTTCGAGGAAGCAAAGGACAAGGTGATGATGGGCGCGGAGCGCAAGTCGCTCGTCATGACCGAGGAAGAGAAGCTGCTGACGGCCTATCATGAGGGCGGTCACGCCATCGTCGGCCTGAACGTCCCGGCGACCGACCCGATCCACAAGGCGACCATCATTCCACGCGGCCGTGCGCTCGGCATGGTCATGCAGCTCCCCGAGCGCGACAAGCTGTCGATGTCCTTGGAGCAGATGACCTCGCGCCTCGCCATCATGATGGGTGGCCGCGTCGCCGAAGAGCTGATCTTCGGCCGCGAGAAGGTGACCTCGGGAGCCGCTTCCGACATCGAGCAGGCCACGCGCCTCGCCCGCATGATGGTGACGCGCTGGGGTCTGTCGGAAGAGCTCGGCACGGTCTCCTACGGCGAGAACCAGGACGAGGTGTTCCTGGGCATGTCGGTGTCGCGGACGCAAAACGCATCTGAGGCCACGGTCCAGAAGATCGACTCCGAGATCAAGCGCCTGGTCGAGGAAGGCTACAAGGAGGCGACCCGCATTCTCACCGAGAAGCATGCCGACCTCGAGACGCTGGCCAAGGGCCTGCTCGAGTTCGAGACGCTGACGGGAGATGAGATCGTCGATCTCCTCAAGGGCAAGAAGCCGAACCGCGAGTCCGTGCTCGAGCCGAGCACGCCGCGCGCTTCGGCGGTGCCGCCGGCCGGCAAGTCGCGCCCGCGGCCCGATCCGGATCCCGGCCTGGAGCCGCAGCCGCAGGCGTAACCGCAAGCGGGCAGATCGAATTGAAAAACGCGGCGGCAACGCCGCGTTTTTTTGTGTTGGCGATGGTGATTTGCGAGCGGGCAACTCGGCGCCCCGTCATTGCTGTGCAAGTTCACTAATTCGGTGATCGAATGGTTTGGGTCTGGGCCTCGGCAAATCCCTTTGGTGTCT